>JASJAZ010000131.1 GCA_030066785.1 Desulfobacterales bacterium
CTTGTTTGAGCGCATCGCTTTATTGACTTTTATCACTAGCCAATATAAATATTTAAGAATAAACGAAAAATTACGCTTATTGGAAAAATGAAATGATCGGCCATGTTTCAACGAACAGATATTCCCAGTTTAATTGCCACACCCAGTAATTCAAAAATTTTCGAGGGGTAATGCATTAGAAACGTTGACAGATTAATGACAGCAACAAAGCAAAAATATTATTTCCGCAAGGGATCTGCCCAACCGCTTGTGTTTATCGCCGGTCCGTGTGTCATCGAAAACTACCGTACAACATTCGAAATTGCCAAAGCGCTAACGGCGCTGGCTTCCGGCTTGGAAGTGTCCTTTATTTTTAAAGCCTCATACGATAAGGCTAATCGAACTTCCCTGCACTCCTTTAGAGGCCCCGGATTAAAAGAAGGGCTTGATATTTTAAGTCAAATAAAGGCTGAATTGGATATCCCTATTCTATCTGATATTCACGGAGTTGATGAAGTTGAGCCTGCAGCGCAAATTTTGGACATTATTCAAGTGCCGGCATTTTTATGTCGCCAAACCGACTTGATTTTAGAAGCCGCAGCCACCCATAAGCCGCTAAACATCAAAAAAGGTCAGTTTTTAGCACCATGGGATGTGGTCAATATCGCTGAAAAAATTGCATCCACCGGCAATGATCAAATATGTATTACTGAACGTGGCACGACATTCGGATATAACAACTTGGTCGTGGATTTTCGTAGCATCCGCATCATGCAAGATTTGGGCGTTCCCGTTGTTTTGGATGTAACCCATAGCGTACAGCTGCCGGGCGGCAATGGAAAAAGTTCCAGTGGACAAAGTGAATTTGCGCCAATGCTGGCCAGAGCAGCGGTGGCTGCGGGGGCCAGCGGAATTTTTTTGGAAACGCACTTGGATCCCGGCAACGCCCTGTGTGATGGGCCAAACTCTCTGGATTTAATTAAGGTCGCAGATCTGCTGCCGCAACTAATAGCCATCAAACAAACGCTGACAAACTGCAGCGCCAGCAAGCGCTAATGCTAAAGGTAAAACGGCATGCCGGTTGAAATTTTATCCAAAACGATTTTTGTGATATACCACCTAAACCAAGGGCAATAGTTGTCAATCATATAAAATATCCCAAACAGCATCTTGCATTTCTCAAGACACCTGATTGCTTGGGAATTTGAGCGGTGGATTTCGAATGCAGACAAAGATTAAACTTATTTTAGCCGGTGTCGTTTGCACGATTATTGGTGTGGCTTTTACCACCTTGACGCCATCTGACGATTTGAATAATGAGAAATCATCACCTGAAAATAATCAAGATGATGCCGGTTTATCCATTACCCAATTTCAAAAAACATCCACCCGGAATGGCAAAAAAGAATGGCAGATATCGGCGGCTTCGGCTAAATTTATTCGAAACCAAAAAAAAGCTGTATTCAAAGACATCGATGTCACTTTTTATTTGGAAAACGATGATAGCATCCAACTAAAGGCACAAAAAGGCATTTTGTATACCGATTCCAATAACATAGAAGCCTCCGGCGATGTGATAGTGAAAAATAAAGAGCTGCAGCTAAAAACACAGCAGCTAAATTACGAGCATCAGCGTCGAATTATCCATTCGGACAAACCGATTTTTATCTCGGGGGGCGCCATCACGCTTTCAGCCGATTCGATGTCTCTGGAGCTAAATACCCAGAAAGCCCAACTGCAGGGCAATGTAAAAAGCAGTGTCGATGAAAATGATTTTCTGTAAAGTTTTGAACCTACCGTTATACTTACATATTATAATAATGGGCGCTCTATTGCCGATGATGACGGCACTGCCGCTAATCGCTCAGCAAGCACCGAATCCTAAAAATGCGGGAGCAAATTCTGATAAGATCCATATCACGTCCGATAAACTGATATCACATGGTAAAAGCGGTTACTTTGAATTTATCGGTAACGTGCGCGCGGAACAAAAAGATACGGTCATTACAACCGATACCCTGCGCGTTCACTATAAAAAACAATCTGAAAATAAGAACAACCCCTTGGGCAGCATTGATGCGATTTCAAAACTTGAGGCGATTGGAAATGTAAAAATAAATGTTGAAAATGGGGTTGCAGAAACAGACAAGGCGGTATACTTAATAGATAAGAAAGTACTTGTCCTCACTGGCCCGAACTCGAAATTTACCAGCGGCAATAATACCATTTCCGGGTCAAAAATGACGTTGCACATGGATGATGAACGAATTTCAGTGGAAGGTGGTCAGCAGAAGCGGGTCGAGGCAGTGTACTATCCGGATTAACCAGTTATGATAATAATTGTTAACTCAGTTTTGAATTCTCATCATCCGAATTCATTTTAGGTTTAAATTCTGGCTGCCGAAACAATAGTATATGGCTAACTTACGGCTTGCGAACCTTGCCAAGAGCTATAATCATCGCCGCGTGGTCAATTCGATCAGTATTGGCCTGACCAGTGGCGAAGTTGTCGGGCTGTTGGGGCCCAATGGCGCCGGTAAAACCACTACATTTTACATGGCCACCGGATTGATTAAACCTGACGAAGGCCAGGTTTTCTTAGATGAAGAAGATATAACGCCATTTCCCATGTACATGCGAGCACGCAAGGGAATCGGCTATCTGCCCCAGGAGTCATCGGTTTTTAGAAAGCTGAGCGTTCTGGACAATATGATGCTGATCATTGAGACGCTGCCATTGTCCAAATCAGATGGGAAAGAGCGAGCTTACCAGCTTTTAGATGAATTGGGGATCAAGCAGCTGGCCAAACAAAAGGCCGGCGTTTTGTCAGGGGGTGAGCGTCGCCGGCTGGAAATCTCGCGGGCTTTGATCACAGATCCGTTTTTTATCTTGCTTGATGAGCCGTTTGCAGGTATTGACCCCCTGGCAGTTAATGATATCAAAAAAATTATCCAGCATCTGAAAGACCGGGGTATTGGTGTTTTAATTTCAGATCACAATGTTAGGGAAACACTGGGCGTCTGTGACAGCGGTTATATTATCCATGAAGGCACGGTATGCGTCTCGGGTACCCCTGAAGAAATTGCCACGAATGATGTCGCCTGCCAAGTATATCTTGGCGATGAATTCCAATTGTAGATAAAACTATGGCTATTGAGCTCAGGCAACAACTCAAATTAACGCAACAACTGGTAATGACGCCCCAGTTGCAGATGGCAATTAAGTTGCTGCAGCTGTCGCGGTTAGAACTATTGGATACCATTCACCAGGAATTAGAAGAAAACCCCGCGCTTGAAGAAGTTCAAGAAACGCTGTCAGAGGATCAAGTAAAAGAAAAAACCGATGAAACCGGCACCGACGAGGCTGCTGCTCAAGAAGTGACCATCGATGAAAAGCTTCCCGACGAAATCGACTGGAGCAATTATATTGATGAATTCAACAGCACCGGACGCTCGCACTTTGAATTCGAAGGCCGCGACACGCCGCGTTACGAATCTTTCATCGCCAAAAAGGAATCACTCAGTGAGCATCTACTGTGGCAATTGCTCATGGCGTCGCCGAGCAAAGAGGAACAGAACATCGGCAGCTTAATCATCGGCAATCTGAACAAAGACGGCTATCTCAAAAGCAGTGTCGAAGAGCTGGCCGAGGCCGGCGCTACAACGCCTGAAAATGTTGAAGATGTCCTTGCCCTCATGCAAACCTTTGATCCCATCGGTGTTTGTGCCCGTGATTTAAAGGAATGCCTCTTAATTCAAGTTAAGCACTTCGGCATCGATGAACCCAAGGTTACCACCCTTATATCGCATCACCTTAATCATCTGGAAAACAAAAATTACAAAGCAATTTGCAAAGCCTTAAAGCTGAAGCTGGATGATTTGCTGGCCGCCGTGAATGTTATCCGGGGGCTGGATCCGCGACCAGGCTCACAATATTCCGAAGATGAGCCCCATTACATCACACCGGATATATTTGTTTACAAATTCGAGGACAGTTATGTCATCATGCTCAACGATGATGGCATGCCCAAACTAAGGGTCAGCTCCTATTATAAGAACGCCATTAATCGGGGCGAAAAGATTTCCTCCAATGCGAAAGACTACATTCAAGAAAAAATGCGCTCAGCGGCCTGGTTAATTCGCAGTATCCATCAACGCCAAAAGACCATCTATAAGGTTATGGACAGCATCCTTAAATTCCAGCGTGATTTTTTCGATAAAGGCATTGCTTACTTGCGTCCGATGGTATTACGGGATGTCGCCCAGGATATCGAAATGCATGAATCAACCATCAGCCGGGTTACCACCAACAAATATGCTTATACACCGCAAGGTATTTTCGAATTAAAATATTTCTTTAACAGTTCAATTAGCCGCATCCACGGCGACGCAATTGCTTCTGCCAGTGTACAGGCTAAAATTAAAAAAATAATCGAAGACGAAAATTCAAAAAAGCCATACAGTGACAGTAAAATTGCCAAACTCTTAGAAGAATCTAATATAAAAGTAGCGCGACGCACCGTCGCTAAATATCGCGAAATGATGGGAATATTGCCATCCAATAAACGCAAACAATTTTAGGAGGCATACAGGATGCAGACAGCGGTAACATTTAAGAATATCGATCCTTCGGATCATTTAAAAACCTATCTTCAAGAAAAATTAAATCGTTTAGATAAATTTTTAGATAACCCGGCGGAAGCCAATGCCGTACTCTCAGTGGAAAAATTTCGGCACATCGCCGAAGTTAATATTTCGGGGGACCGCTTAAATATTATTGGTAAAGAAGAAACCGATGACATGTATTCAGCCATTGATATGGTGCTTGATAAACTGGGTAAACAGATTAAGAAAAGTAAACAAAAAATTCGGGAAAGACGCCCCGGTGTGACATCGCGTGCGCGAACCTATCTTGAGGGCGAAGAAACGCATTCCGAGGATGATATTGGAAGGCAAGTAAGGGTTCAAAATATTGAGTACAAACCGATGGATATTGAAGAAGCCATCATGCAAATTGATATTTCAAATAAAGATTTTCTGGTTTTTACCAACGCGCGCTCAGAACAAGTCAATGTAATATATCGCCGCAAAGATGGCGACTACGGCTTGATTCAGCCCAATGCCTAAAATCAGCCATAAACCTTCTCAACACCGAATATCAATCAAACCACCATTGTGTATTAAGTGTTGCTCGCTACCAAAGCTACAGCAGCAAGTTCTGCAAGAGACAACATGGAAAGATATTCATGCGGAATAGATGGAAATGAAGATAATTGACGCCCTGCAACACGAAGCGATTATTTACGATCTTAAAGCTCGTAATAAGGAAGGCGTCATCACTGAATTAGTCGCGCCGCTGGCCAAGGACACCGGCATCGATCCACAAGATTTAGTGGAGGTATTGCTGGAGCGTGAACGTTTGGGAAGCACCGGTATTGGTGGTGGCATCGGCATACCGCATGGAAAATTCAAGAACCTTGAAACGCTAATATTAGGCTTTGGGCTAAGCCATAAAGGCATCGACTTCGAGTCCATTGACCACCGTCCAACCCACATCTTTTTCCTGCTGATGACCCCTGAAAATTCTACCGGTCTGCACCTAAAACTGCTGGCCCGTATATCGCGTATCTTAAAAGATGAGCATTTCAAAGAACAACTCATGAATGCTGCTGACCGCGATGAATTGTTTAACATTATCAAAGAGGCTGATGAACAATTTATAACCCCATGACCGCTTTGAAGTGAAAACCAGCACCATATTCATTGTAACCGGTCGCTCCGGATCCGGTAAAAGCACCGCCATTGCGGCCTTTGAAGATGCCGGTTTGTACTGTGTGGACAACATGCCGGTGGCGCTGCTGCCCCCCTTTTTAAAACTCACCGAAAAAACTGAATCGGAGATCGATGGTTTTGCCTTTGTCATGGATTTACGTGAACAGGGATTTTTAGATAAGTACGGCCCTATTTTCCAGTCCTTGCGCAAAGGTGGTTATCGCATCAATCTGTTGTTTTTAGAAGCCGATGAAAAAACACTGTTGCGCCGCTACAGCCAGACGCGCCGACACCACCCTCTGGCCAAGGAGGGACAGCTACTGGAGGGAATCCGCGCTGAAAAACGCATGCTACAACAATTACGTACAGAGGCTAGCAAGGTTATCAACACCTCTCAGTATAATGTGCATGAGCTTAAAAACATCATTTCTAAAATTGCACAGCACAGCACCAAGCTAACCCCGCTTAAAATCAGTGTTTTGTCGTTCGGATTTAAATTCGGTCTGCCGCCGGAAGCGGATCTTGTGGTGGATGTACGCTTTTTGCCAAATCCCTATTTCGTCCCTGAACTGAAAGCATTGAGCGGTGAAGACCGACGCGTGCGCGATTATGTACTGGATCATCCCGAAACAAAACAATTTATCAATAAATACAGCGTGTTACTTGACTACCTGATTCCCCGCTATGAAAAGGAAGGCAAAGCCTATTTAACCATTGCAGTCGGCTGCACCGGAGGGCGCCATCGATCCGTGGCGATTGCCAAATATCTGTTTGATCACCTTAAGCGTCAAAACCGTCAAATCGATCTGGCCCATCGCGATATCAATCAATAGAATTTTGACATCTGCTGAGCACGAAATTCCATTATTCCCCTGCACGCAATCAAATTTCCACGCGATCATACACCCAGGCCTAAAAATTTAAAAAAATTTGATGAAACGATTTGATCATTGATCTGAAAGCGTGTAAGAAGCAGCCCAAAACGAAAATAGTTGAGTGCCCACCGTTGGCCGTGCCCGACTTGATCTTACTAACGCTGTCTTTCCGACCGTCTACGGATCTCAACCAGATGCACGGTAAGGGTCTCATATTAATCCATATTTTGCTGATTGAACGACTTGACTTAGAACGCCACTTTTCATAAAGGTCTGATTTAATTTTTCAACCTGCAATCTAATTAAACGTTAAAGGTTTTTTTATGATCGGTATTGTCATTGTCACTCATTCTAATCTTGGCGATGCGCTCATCGAAGCATCAGAATTTATTCTTGGCCGCAAAAGCGAAGCAGTGGTAGCGGTTTCAATCGACATCAATGAAAATGCTGAAAAATTACATAAAAAAATCGCTGAAGGGATAAAGCGCGTTGACGCTAAAAAAGGTATCCTTATTTTGACGGATATGTTCGGCGGCACGCCGTCGAATCTAAGCTACTCTTTTCTTGAGGAAAACAAGGTGGAGGTTTTGTCAGGGGTTAACTTGCCGATTGTGGTCAGTGCGATTAATCAGCGCGAAAAATCCGACTTAACGGCATTGGCCGACCAGGTGCTAGCCGCTGGCAGAAAGAGTATATCTCTGGCAAGCAGCATTTTAAAGGGCAATAAGCGGAGTGAGGATTGACCGCGGATGAAATTGCGCTGGTTTTATTGGATAAATTGTCTCAGATTCTTGCGATTGAGGCCGAATCGTTCACCTATCCTTGGAAAAAAAACACTATATCTAAAGGAATTCAACAATCCGCGAGCATCCCTTTTTGCCATTAAAATAAAACACCGTGAACCGAAAGATCGTATTTGCGCCTGCATTGGTATTCGGGTACCGATTGCGTAAATTGAACGCTTAAAAGTTACGGTCGCATGACACGGGCGCGGCTGCGGGCTGGCCCACAAGCTGATTAGATGGTGCGAACAACCGGGACGACAAAAAGATTGCAAACATTTTTTTAGAAGGGTTTCATTCTAATCAAGCCGCAATAAACTTTTACCAAAAAATAAGTTTTCCTTGGTTGTTAAACGACCGCATTATTATCCGGAAACCGGTGAGGATACCCTCATTCTGCAAAAAAACTTAAAGGAGTCATCATGAGCGTTAAAGTTGGTATTAATGGATTTGGTAGAATCGGCCGCTTGGTGTTTCGAGCTGCCATGAACAACCCCGACATCGAAGTTGTGGCCGTCAATGATTTGACCGATCCGGCCACCATTGCCCACCTTCTCAAATACGATTCCGTGCATGGTACCTTGGATGCTGATGTCACTGCAAATAACGATACCATTGAGGTAGACGGTCAGAGCGTGGCGATTACTTCGGTCAAAGATCCGGCCAGTTTGAATTGGAAAGGGTTTGGAATTGATATTGTGGCCGAGTGTACCGGCCTTTTCCGCGATCGCGAAAGCGCCGCCAAGCATTTAACGGCTGGGGCTCGCAAAGTAATTATATCCGCACCGGCCAAAGAACCGGATGCCACCATTGTTATCGGTGTGAATCACAGTCAATATGATCCGCGCAATCATCACATTATTTCCAATGCTTCCTGTACCACTAACTGCTTGGCGCCGGTTGCTAAAGTGCTGCACGAGAATTTCGGCATTCGCACCGGCCTAATGACAACCATTCATTCTTATACCGGCGATCAGCGCATTCTGGACTTTCCCCACCGCGATTTACGCCGTGCGCGGGCTGCTGCCCTTTCCATGATCCCTACCACCACCGGTGCCGCCAAGGCTGTTTCTCTGGTGTTGCCGGAATTGGATGGCAAATTAAATGGTTTAGCAATTCGGGTACCCACACCAAACGTATCTCTGGTGGATTTGGTGGCCACCATCGAAAAAGCAGATGTTAGCGCCGCCGAAATCAATGCCGCGCTTAAAAATGCGGCGGAAAACGAATTATCGGGGATACTGGGATTCTGCGAAATTCCTCTGGTGTCTTCAGACTTCAATGGATCGCAATTATCATCAATAGTCGATGCCGGCACTACGTACGCCATTGGCAACATGGTCAAGGTGCTATCCTGGTATGACAATGAAGCTGGATATTCCAACCGGATGGTCGATTTAGCGGCTATGATCGGATCGCAATTATAATCCTCAACTATTCCAACGTAGATGGAGTTTGCATATGGACGCGCGCAGACCCTTAATGGCCGGCAATTGGAAAATGTTTAAAACGCACACGGAAGCGGTGGCAACGGCCAGCGAGCTGTTACATCTGGTTTCCGGCGTCACCGACCGCGACATTATGCTGGCACCAACCTATTCCGCACTAGTGCCGGTAGGCGAAGCACTGCAAAACAGCAACATCTCCTTGGGCGCCCAGAATCTATTTTGGGAATCAGATGGGGCGTTCACCGGTGAGATCGCCCCCGGCATGCTCAAAGCGGCCGGTTGCGAGTATGTTATTATTGGACACTCTGAACGCCGCCAGTATTTCGGGGAAACCGATGGAACCGTCAACAAGCGAATCCGAGCGGCCATCGAGGCAGACTTGCGGCCTGTGCTGTGCATTGGTGAAACTGAAACCCAACGCGATGCCGATGAGACGTTTTCCGTACTTGACAAACAGATCCAAAATGGTTTACAAAATTTTGCTTTAGCCGACTTAAACCATCTGGTAGTTGCCTACGAACCGGTATGGGCGATCGGCACAGGTAAAACCGCCTCTACGGACCAGGCCCAGGAAGCGCATCAACATATACGCTCCCTGCTGGAAAAGGCCTTCGGCCAAGATTTAGCACACCGCACGCGAATTTTGTACGGTGGCAGCGTTAAGCCCGACAATGTTGATGAATTAATGCAAATGCCGGATTTAGACGGTGCCCTGGTTGGCGGAGCCAGTTTGAAAGCTGATTCGTTTGGTCGTATTGTGCAATTTCAAACATAGTTTTCTACTAAGATATTAAAGGTAACGTTTAAGCATTATGGGTATTTTTCTAATTATTTTGCATGTTGTGGTGTGTGTCGCCCTGATTATGATTGTACTGTTGCAGACCGGCAAAGGTGCAGACATGGGAGCTGCTTTTGGCGGCGGCGGCAGCCAAACGTTGTTCGGTAGTACCGGAGCCTCGACTTTTTTAAGCAAGGCCACCACCGTGGCGGCTATTATATTCATGCTCACCTCATTGGTGCTGGCCTATTTATCCAGCCATCGCTCAGGATCGACCATGATGCCGCAACAAAAAGCACCCATCGAGCAGCCGGTTCAAACCGAACAGAGCCAAACACCGGCGTCTGCGCCGGCAGCCACCGATAGCAGTGGCGATCAGCCGGCGGCAGCAAAGGAAAACACTACCGAATAATCGACATTTTGTGCCGAAGTGGTGGAATTTGGTAGACACGCTATCTTGAGGGGGTAGTGGGGCAACCCGTGCCGGTTCAAGTCCGGCCTTCGGCACCATTTTTTTGTAAATAATTTCAATAGATTATAAAACAAACTCCTCATCAACGCCTCTATTTTAGGTTATACATTTGGAAGATTTCACCGAAGGGTTGTCCCGCGCTTAGCCACCAATAATCCTCATCTCAAGAGGCACTTCAAAGCCATAATTTCTTTCCTAATCAATGTGTCATAGCGATGATTTCATAGCCTTTGCGGCACATAAAACTTATCCCAACATCGAAACAAAAGATGGAAATCACAAATATTAGAGGATGACAGAAATTACCGATTGGAAAAAACGGCAATTTTATGATTTGAAAATATTAAAAGATTACTAGGGGATTCAGACAATCATCTCTGATTGCATCTTCATCGCTATGATCCGCAATCAACCAACCTCCACCTCTTGCACAATCGTAGATACTTACCAGCTTAAGCGGTGGGGAATTTACCAACTGAAATGTGGAAGCAGTATTACAACTTATAGCAACATTCGTTAAGCTTGAGATATCAGTGTTTCTTGAGTCATACCATTGCCGGAAGTTGTTTGGTTATTTGCTCTAGTATATCCTTAAAAACGGAATCGAATTCTTTTATGGGTATTTTTTCCGGGTTTTTTGGTATTTTGGCTTCAAGTGATTTGAACTCTTCATTCATATAGTCTTCAAAATCATGGGATCGCTCTATTCTGATTGATTCAGTGCCATTGCCTTTTAACTCGATTAGCGCATCAACGAAATCGCGAATTTTACCTGTGGTGGGCAGGCATTCTGTTAGCAAGTCCTGTATTCGCATCGGTGGGTGGCTCATCCGTTCAATAATCCATTTACAGCATAAAATGGTTCGTGCGGCATATAAATACGACTTGATCTTAGCATCCTGTTCATTTTGAAATTTGGCAATACTACTGCGTGCCATCGATAGGTAATGGTGACAGGACGATTCAGGCAGGAAGGCTTTTTGGGAAAGCGCAAGCAAAGGACCAACAGCCGCCTCGACATTTTTATATACAATCGGTGAGGACAGCCACTCAAGCAGTGGCGAGTTGGATTTTCGTAAAAGCCGAAGAGACTTTCTAATATCCCAACCACTGATGTCGAGTTCTGCGCTAACCGGGATTTCGATGACATCTCTTCTTTCCGCTATACTCAGATACCAATCCGTTGGGTGCGCATAGATAAAACGAACATCATAATCACTGTCTTTGGATGCAAAACCCCATGCACGGCTGCCGGACTCACATGCATAAATGATTTGAACACCATGGGTTTGTTCAATTGTATCTAATTCTTTTATTATCCGCTTTTTCATTCTGTAAGAGTATGCCGAGAAATTATGAAAACAATTCAGTTTCGACCGCATCACAGATAAATTGATCCCAGAACTTCCGATCAACGGATTCGGGAAGGGTGCTGTTTAGCGATAATTCTTCAACTTCTTCCATAAGCGATTCCAGTACCGGGGCAACTTCCGTTAAGTAGTCAAGCTTGCCTTGTTTTACTTCCATAAGAAACGGTGCCGTTTCAAGGGGAAAGACAAGATTTTTTTTCGTTAATATTTCTCTGGTTTGATAGGCTGCACGCAGTGCATGCGATACAGCCTTCCAGTCTATGTTTTTGTTTTCAGCCGCCAATCGCGCACGCTGGCCATAGTCATTGTAAAACTTTTCCAGAATCGGAATGACATATCCGATCGTAGCTGATTCTTGAAAAGATTTACCGCACACTTGATACTGCCGCATACCGTTGGGATCTGGGGCAATATCATAACAGTGCTCCATTCGGGGCAATTCATCCCAGATTTCCCTCATTTTTTTTGAAGGATCTTCTTTTTTTAATAATTCCAATACCTGCAGGGCGGCATTTATTCTTGAACCTTTTATGCCATATTTGCTTGCCTGGCGACGGGCGTAATCGATGAATGACTTTAGATTTTTGGTATAAAATTTATGTCTATTTTTTATGATGGCTTTCCAGATATTGGATGATTGTAACATCATTTCTTCAGGTGCATGGAGCATATCCATGGCAACCGTCTGCCCATCGCAGGCAAGCTTAATGAAATAATGAAATGAGTAGATCTCTACGTCTATGTCATTTTTCGTATTCCTGGACGCCTCCTTTCCGGTGGAATGACTGTGACTTTTCGGGATACGGCCTAAAAGCACCTCACCTTTGGTCGGCATAAAGATGCCCTTGTAATCAACATCCGAATCGGATGTTGCAGTGCCGTACAGATGAGCACCAAATTTCATTTTAACAATGATATTCATCGCCGAATCAAAAAATGAGATTGAAACAAATTCATTTGCTAACTACTCGCAGGAAAACCAAGGTCAAGGGTTTACAGATATAAATAAAGAGTATCACTATTTTGCCACTTTTTCAGATATAATACAAATATCAAAATTTGACCTTTTGTTTGCCGCTCCAGCTAATCCAGGAATGACACAGAGGAGGTTGTCAGCTCAGCATTTATAAAAACTCTGTGCCACCCTTTGAGCTTGATGGTGGCATGATCTTTGTGACGTACATACCCGCGAGCGTAAACCTCGGGATTTCTGATCATTGTCTGGAATCCGTGTCGGTCGAAATTTGGGTCGCATTTCTTACGTTTTTTGTACCTTTTATCCGTGTAAACCCTACCTCGAACGATATAGACCAACTCGCCGCCTTCACGGATAAGCTCCTGACAGATGTGAGGTGTGCTCG
>JASJAZ010000152.1 GCA_030066785.1 Desulfobacterales bacterium
GGCCGCAGGATCACCGCCACTTTGCCGCCCGACACCTTGCGGGTTAGTCTGGATACGACCTTGGCGGCGTTCATTGGAAATACCGGCGCCAAAGGATCGGCGGTGTCCAAACGGTTCGGATCTGTTACCAGCGTCGGCATCAGCATATTTTTCATGGGGAGCCGGCAGAGCGTTAAAATTGCGCTGATGTCGTCCTGTTCCAGAACGTCTTTAAAAAACTCCCTCAACGTCGCTAAAAGGTTCTGGTCTTTCACATCTATCTGCGCCGTTATAGCCATGGCTACCTCCTGTGATTGGGACTAAAAGCTGGAAATTGGAAATTTGCAGTCGGCATTCATCTAGCGAATAAGTGTCCGTTCGGTGGTCGGTTACGACCGCAGAACCGTGTCGAAGTCTTCTTTCCAATTTCGCGTTGCCTATTTCCGGATTAAACTCATATCACCATTTTCAGTTTGGCTTCGCTGGGACCTAAAGCTTTGATCTGGTCGGTCATATCGCACATAACCTCGGCAAATTTGATACCGTCGCTGGCGCCAATCCACGTCAACCGCAATCTTTCGGATTCGAAACCAAATTGCGGCAAAATATCTTTTAATAATTTTACCCGCCGCCGGGCTTTATAATTTCCGTTGATATAATGGCAATCACCAGGATTACACCCACTGATCAAGACGCCGTCCGCACCTTCCAGCAGGGCTTTGATCACAAATTTGGGATCAACCATGCCGGTGCACATCACACGGATGATTTTAATATTGGGAGGGTATGAAAGGCGTGAAGTCCCTGCCAAATCTGCCGCTGTGTAGGTACACCAATTACAAAAAAAGGCGACGATGGTCGGTTCGAATGCGCTCATATGATGGCTCCTTTCAAATTACCATGCCTCTCTATCCCAAGGATTTCATGTGCATGTATACCAAATGGGTTACATTTTTATCTTTTTGATGGCGAACGCGGATTAACTTGCCAGTAGTCCATCGATTTCCGAAAAAATCTGTTTATCGGTAAAGTGTCTGACTTTGGCCGCCCCACTGGGGCAGTGTCCGGAGCAACTGCCGCAACCTTTGCAGACGGCTTCATTGACTTCACTGATACCTTTTAACTCATTAAATTCAATGGCCGAGTAAGCACACAGGTCGATGCAGATCTGACAGCCGATACAGATATCCGGATCAATGGTAGAAATCATCGGCGCCACCGATACCTGACCGGCGGAACTGAGCGCCAACGCTTCGGCTGCCGCTCCCTTGGCCTGCGCCACCGTATCGGGAATATCTTTAGGACCCTGGCAGGCGCCGGCCAGAAAAATACCGCTGGAGGCAGTTGAAACCGGCTCAAGTTTGGGGTGTTCCTCCAAAAAGAAACCGTCACTGCCGATGGTAACACCAAAAATTCGTGAAACCTCGTTGGCATCTGCCCGCGGTTCCATGGCGGTGCACAAAACGACCATTTCCACCGGCACCTTTACCATGGCGGCCGAGAGGGTATCTTCCGCCGTCACCACCAGCATGTCATCTTTGGCTTCCACCTGTGAAGCTTTACCGCGAACCATGCGAACGCCTTCACTCTGCACCCGATTAAAAAACTCCTCGTAGCCTTTACCAAAGCAACGCATGTCGATATAGAAATTATATACTTGCGTGTCGTGTCCACACTTGTCCTTGATCAAATGGGCATACTTAAGGGCGTACATGCAGCAGGTGCGCGAACAGTACTCGTGGTAATTGACATCGCGGCTGCCGATACAATGAAGAATCGCCACGCTCTTAGGCGGTTCGGTAAATTTCAAGCGATCGCCAGGATCCCTTTTTAAGAGTTTGCCACCTGTTGGACCGGTGGCGTTGGACAACCGTTCAAACTCCAGATTGGTAAATACATTAGCGTATTTCCCATAGCCGTAAGCAGTCATCGGCGTTGGATCGAGCGGATCAAAACCGGTTGCCACGATAATGGAGCCCACCTCGATTTCTTCGATTTTATCTGGCATGTTGTGATTGATCGCTTGGGCTTCGCAAGCGTCCACGCATAGCTTGCACTCACAACATCCACCGCAATCGACACAGCGCGCTGCTTCTTGGCGCGCAGCTTCCTCAGAGAAACTTAGGTCGACCTCGTCAAAATTGCCCACCCTTTGAATAGGAGCTAGGTGCGCGGACATCTCCCGGGGCGCCTTCGACAAGTCCGGGGGAATTGCCTGCCAGGCTTCGCCCGGCAATGCTTGGCTGGCTTCTATCTCTTGGGCATATTGGCCTAAATCTTCTCCCAGGATAAAACGATGCATGGCCTCCAAGGCTTTATGGCCGGCGGCCACGGCTTCAACAACGGTTGCCGGACCGGTTACCACGTCGCCGGCCGCAAATACATAGGGAATGCTGGTCTGATAGGTATGGGGATTCACTTTGAAGGTATTTCTAGCAGTCAGTTTCAGATCGGGCTCAGTGGCAGCCCAGGCCACATCAATTTTCTGTCCGATAGCCGGTATCACGGCATCGCACTCAATCATAAATTCAGATTCTTTGACCGGCACCGGTCGTCGCCGCCCACTGGCATCCGGCGGGCCAAGTTGGGTGCGAATACATTCAAACCCGGTAACGCTTCCGTCCTGACTATGAATTTTAACAGGGGCCGTAAGGTAGGCAAATTCAATATCTTCGTCTTGGGCACCCTGAATTTCCTCGGCATAGGCCGGCATTTCGCGCTCCGACCGACGATAGACCACGGTCACTTTTTCGGCACCGAGGCGCTTTACCACGCGGGCCGCATCGATGGCGACATTGCCACCGCCAATCACGACGACATTTTTGCCAGGCGCTTTGCCTCTTCCCAAGTTCACGTCTCTTAGTAAGCCCACCGCATCGATGACGCTTGCGGCTTGATCTTCGCCGGGAATATGCAACGCAATCGATTCGTGGGCGCCAATTCCCACAAACACGGCGGCATAGCCTTCTGCCTTTAGACTTGCCAGCGAAAAGTCCAACCCGAAACGCACGCCGGTCTTGACGTCAATTCCGTGCCGGAGCAAAAAGTCGATCTCGCCATCCAGAATATTTGGTGGTAAGCGGTAGTCGGGTATTCCCACCCGGAGCATACCGCCCAATTGATCCTGCGCCTCGAAAAGAGTGGCCTGGTAGCCCTTCAAGCGTAGATAATAGGCCACTGTTAAACCGGCAGGCCCTGATCCAATCACCGCGATTTTCTCTGGTCGATCATCAATCTCCGGCAACGGCATTGCGGCCAAATCTACCTGGTCGGCAGCAAACCGCTTGAGCTCGCGGATCGCTACGGCCTCATCCACTTCAACGCGCCGGCAAACTTTCTCGCACGGCGCCGGACAGACGCGTCCCAGGGTTCCCGGCAGCGGCAACCGTTGCATGATGAGTTCCACGGCTTCCTGGTAGCGCCCGGCTTTGACCAAGGCTACATAACCCTGGACATTGGTCCCGGCGGGACAGGTTTGCACACATGGGCCGCGATCGTACTTATCGATACAATAGGTGATCGGTACCGCCTGGGGAAATGGCCGATAGATGGCTTTGCGGAACTTGGTGTTCACATCCCATTCATTGGGAAATTCGATCGGGCAGACCTTCTCACACTCTCCGCACCCGGTGCAGGAGGTTTCCACAAAACGGGATTTCTGCCGGACTTTTACGTTAAAATTTCCGATGAAACCACTGACATCCTCGACTTCGCTGTAGGAGTGCAACTCGATGATGGGCTCCTGACCGACGGAAACCATCTTTGGCGTTCCGATACAGGCCGCGCAATCGAGGGTCGGAAACGTCTTATCGTATTGCAACATATGACCACCGATGGTCGGCTGTCTCTCAACCAGGTAGGCCTTGAACCCTGCTTTGGCAATATCCAAGGAGGCCTGCATTCCGGCAATGCCGCCACCCACCACCAGCGTATTGGTGCATACCGGAAAAGTGGCCGGTGTCAGATCGGATTGACGGGTAACCCGCATGATACCAGCGCCGATGAGCGTTTTGGCTTTACGCGTGGCCTCATCCTCATCTTCAGTAACCCATGATACGTGTTCGCGCACACATACCATGTGAAATGCTCGATAGGGATTGAGACCGGCCCGCTGGCAGGCGGCCCGGAAGGTTTTTTCATGCATCCGCGGGGAACAGGAGGCCACGACCACACGGGTAAGGCTGTAGGTTCGAATGTCATTTTCGATAAGTTCCTGCCCGGGATCGGAACACATAAAAAGATAGTCCCGGGATATGGCCACATGGGGCAATGTCGCGACATATTCGGCGACTTCCTGCACCCGGACCCGGTAAGCGATATTGATGCCGCAGTGGCAAATGTAAAAGCCAATTCGTTCAGACATGGCAAACCTCCTGATCAACGCCCACACGCATGTATTCAACCGTATCCATTTCATCTTTTAATGGCACCGATTGCCACAGCAACTCGGCCAAGTCTTTGACGGTCAATTTATTTTGAACATTTAATTCCTTTACCGCCGCATTCAGCATTCGCAGACAATAAGGACAAGCCGTGGATATCACCTCCGCCCCGGTATTGAGAGCCTCTTTAATACGCAGAATACCCAAACTCTGATTGGGGAAAGTACCCTGCCAGGCACCGCCGCCACCGCCGCCGCAACATAAACTGCTTTCCCGGTTGCTAGCCATTTCGACCAATTGGACCCCTGGAATGCTTTGCAGAATCCGACGGGGTGCTTCATAGATTTCGTTGTGGCGTCCCAGATAGCAGGGATCATGATAGGTGACGGTACTGGCGACCGTCTGTGTCGGGCATAGCTGATCTTTCGCAACCAGGCGATCGA
This sequence comes from Desulfobacterales bacterium, assembly GCA_030066785.1. Lineage (GTDB taxonomy): Bacteria > Desulfobacterota > Desulfobacteria > Desulfobacterales > JASJAZ01 > JASJAZ01. Next base: position 4,805 of record JASJAZ010000152.1, read on the forward strand.
GCAGTTCGACATAATGCTCAGTGCTGACAACGCCCTTTAGCATCGCGTACCTTTTTTTGAAGGTGTGTAGGCAGTGGGGTGACGTGGTCAGTATCTTTTTGACACCCGCCCTTAAAAACAGCTCGCTGTTCTTGCGTACAAACTCGGTGTGAAGGTCATCGGCTCCCAATATGTGGGCCGGATCGCCGCAGCAGCTTTCCTGGCTGCCCAATGATCCGCAAGCAATCCCGGCATGCTCCAGCAGCTGCAAAAGTGCTTGGCCGGATTTATTGCCATCAGGTTCATACGCCGTGGTGCAACAGCTAAATAAGCAGTATTCGTGTTCAGAAGTAAACGCTGGAAGATCCAAGCCAACCGCCCAATCCAGACGTTTGGTACGCGCGCCCCCCCAGGGATTGCCGTTATCCACCAAGCTGTCAAGAGGGGCTTGGAGGTGTTCCGGAATGCGATCATTGCTGATTTCGCGTCCCCTAACCGCCTGCATGATATCAATGATCCCGATACCCCGGGGACAGTTAATGTTGCAAGTATTGCAGGTAACACAGCTCCATACCGCCTGATCAACGGTCTGGACTTTGCCGGCGTCCAAGGACAGTTGTCGCAAAATCTGGCGCGGGTTGAACAAGGCCACCTGGTTCAAGGGACATAAACTGGTGCAGGTTCCGCACTGCAGACAACTCATAAAGGTATCACCGACCGCGCCCACTACATCTGCCACCGCCACTTGTGAATCTTTTAACGCCCTTTCTTTCACGGTTGCCAAAAACATCGCCAGAGGCCGGTAAAACAGGTGTGACCATTTGCCGAAGGGGACTTCGATGACCAACATCGGCACCGCAATGGCCAAATGAATCACATACATGACATAGGTTCCCATGGGCCAGCCGGCCAACCGCACCATGTGCATTAGGATGCCGGTCAAAGTCGTCAAAAAGAGCAGAATCAAAAAAAGCCAATCCGATAATTCCGAATAGCGGTGGATGGCCTCCTCCTTCTTGCGGCGACTGCGAAACATTTCAACGGTAATGATCAACAAAACCGCGGTGGCGTAATAGCCGAAGATACTCGTGAAATGCCAACTGCTGTCATCCACTTGAAACCAACGGATGAATCCAATGACAAGGGTCATCATGGTCATATAGCCGGTAACCAGGATGAAGTGCTTAAACCAGCGACTGCGATCCTCACTGCATTCCCGCCAACGTTTCTGCGTTGCAAAGTGCAGCACAAATGTTTTGGCCTCCCTGATATAAAGGGTCAGCGGTGCGATCGTGTCACCCATGATGAAACGATACATCCTGAAAGCGTTGGACAACAGAAAAGCCGAAAGGATCGCCGCCATTATCAAATCGCCGACCTCAATCCAAAAAACCGGTGCAAAGGAATTGACGGCAACGTAATCAGTGATGATCGGTCCATGGAATAGGACGAATAGGGTAACGATAAAGACGGCCACGACGACGATGGCACCGATTTCCCATACATCGGAAAGATAGAACCGCTTGGCAAGGCCGGTCCAGTCGTACTGGGTGGTTAACCAGCGGCGCGTCGCCATCATGGTTTCGGCCGGCTCGGCTCCCCGGGGGCAGTCCTTGTTACACTCACCGCAATAGTAACACAACCAAGGTTCCGGGGCGCTGAGCAGTTTATTTCTTAATCCTAGCTGAAGATAGTGGTAAATCTTACGGGGAAATGTGTTCATGCCGCTGGAAAGGGGACACGCCGCGCTGCAGGTGGCACATTGCATACAAAGTTCCATGTCGCGGCCGCCGAGCCGGGCCACTTCTTGATACAATTCAGAATCAACGCGATGATGTATCAATCCAGATCCTTTCATTCAGTTTTATTTCCTTTTTTAAACTTTAATTCGACGCTATGCCCTCACCCATTCAGATCATGACCATCGCACTGTAGATAAACGACCACGCAGTGCGGGCTAAGCAAACAATTTCAAATTGGTTTAAGTATTTATCAGGTCGCTTCGGTCCTATCCGTAAACAATACTTTTTTGTTGGCCTCTTCCGGTGCTATCAAAGTTCGTACGATTCGAATAAATTCCTCGGCTTCGACCGGTTTTTCCAGATAAGCCTCGGGCGCCGGAATAGTAATGTCATCTTGAAGTGAATGTGATTTTTTATAGAAATAAAACGTTTCGCGATCGATGGCCGACAACATGATCACCGGAATTTTTCGCAAACGTACATCATGCTTCAAATGATGATACATTTTGATCCCTTTTTTATTGGACATCATCACATCCAAAATGATCAAGATCGGTTGCTTGGCAGCAGCCATCTGGAGACCTTCTGTCATGTTGGATGCTGCAACCGATTCAAGGCCAACGCCCCGAAGCAGATTACATAAAAAAAACCGACAATCTGATTCTTCGGCCACCACCAGAATCTTCTTTGCTGTCGAATCCGGAATCAAAATGCCACCGTCACTCAAAAGGCAAACGTATATTTAAATCGATTGATGAAAGTGCAGGATACCAATGCCCCTGTAGTTGCGTAGAGCATAGATTGTGCCATGCGATTGCTACAGATCATATTTGAATCAATAACAAGTAGTTGCACGTAAAATGAGGGGCAATTGATACAATCAATTTGAAATAATGTTGCACCAGTTGCAACATTTGTGGAAAGTACTTTTATCGAAATGCTAATAACGGCGCAGAATTTGGCAGGCAAAATGTTGCGCAACGCTTATGCAACATTTTTGCAACGCATCAGAGAGTGGTCGCTACGATGTATTTTTTCCTAAAAACCATCATTTGATGATGATTTAGCAGTTGGATTAGATAAACAGAAAGCTTTGATTTGCGATCTTAATATGATCGCAAATAGATTTGAAGTGTAACAGAAGATACAATGACTGTTGCTTCTCATTACGATTGAAGAGTTCGGCCGAGAAGAAAAATATCATTAAAAAAGATTATATTTTTTCATTTTGCGCCACAGGGTGGTGCGGTCAATCCCCAGCGCATTGGCCGTTTCGTTGCGACGGCCATTGAAGCGGTTGAGCATCTGTCGAATTTGCTCTCTTTCGGCCTCATATGATGTGTCATCCCCAGGCGACAACTCCGGCGGTTCGGTTTCCCGCATGACTTTGAGCTCTTGCAGAAAAATGGGCAAGTGCTCCGGTTTGACCATTTCGTCCCGGCAAATAATAAGGGCATGTTCGAGGACGTTTTCTAACTCCCGCACGTTGCCGGGGTAATCGTAATTCAGCAATACTTCCATTACTTCTTCGGAAATCCCCGGCGGTGCATTCTCTCGGGCGGCATACAATTTTCGAACAATGTGGGGAATGAGTAGGGGAAGATCTTCGCGACGATGTTTCAAAGAGGGCAGTTTGATCTGCATGACATTGAGCCGGTAGAAAAGATCTTCGCGAAACAGGCCCTTAGCCACCAGTTTTTCCAACTCGCGATTGGTTGCGGAAATGATACGGACATCGACTTTGCTGGTGTGGCGACTACCCAAGGGGTAAAATTCTTTATCCTCCAAAACGCGAAGGAGTTTGGCCTGCAAAGCGAGGGGTAAATCGGCAATCTCGTCCAGAAAAATGGTACCACCGTCGGCAAACTGAAACCGGCCCGGTTTGTCGCGATCCGCGCCGGTAAAAGCGCCTTTGACATACCCGAACAATTCGGATTCAAGCAGATTGTCCGGTATGGCGGCGCAATTTACTTTGACCATAGGCTTTTTAGACCGCTTGCTGGCGGAATGGATGGCGGCGGCCAATAGATCTTTGCCCGTGCCGGTGGCCCCTTCAATCAGGATCGTGGCATCGCTTTGGGCCACAACTGACACCATTTCGAAAATCTTCTGCATGGCCGGGCTTTTCCCAATCATGTCGTGGAAGGTGTAACGGTCGCTTACCGCTTGGGTCAGGCGGCGAATCAGGGTTAAATCATGGAAGGTCACCAGCCCTCCCACGATGCGATCTTTTTCATTTCTGAGGGCCAGGTAATTGGCACGAGTCGGTATGGTGATGCCGTCAGCCGTCAGCATGCGTCCATCGGTGGTGCTGCGCATCTTGCCATCGGCAATCGATTCTTTCAGCAACAGCACATCCGGCGCGGCATCGTCTTCAAAGATGGACGCATAGCGTTTGCCTAATAAAGCTTCCCGCGTGTATCCCAAAATCTTTTCGGCCGCCTTGTTAAAGAAGGTAAGCAATCCCCCGCGGTTTACCGTAAAGATGCCGACGTCCAGATTATCGAGAACAATTTTCATACTGCGTTCATCGTACTGCACCCGGCTGATCAGATCCGCAATGGGCGAATGATCCTGAAGGATTGTTAGACAGCCGATCATCCGGTGTTTGCGATCAAAAATGGGTGTAGCCATACGGGTTACCAGATATTGGTGGTCGTCCTCATCTTGTAGCGTTACATCCGGCTCAGCGCTATCAGTTGCCGCATCACCCCGGATCAAGCACTCTACGAGACAGGGGACCCCCCAGAAAACTTCCCGGCAATCCTGGCCGACCACATCGGATTCACGCAGCCCCATCAGGGCTTGGGCACTGTAGTTCATGGCGGTAACCCGTCGGTTAAAATCAACTATAAAAGCGCCAATATTCAGCTCTTCCAGAATTTCGAGCCAATGCTCACACTGAATATAGCTCGAGTTGATTTCAGCCTGACTCACTACATAATTCCTTCCAAACCGAATTTAGAGCACCTCTCAAAAATACGCTAAGTACCCATGGCGGTGTTACAAATCAGGTTTGACAGAGCTGCAGAACCCCTTCCCCACGGACCTGCATACATACTGCGGCTATGTTCCGCTTTTTCACCAATTCGTGCCTTACCATCAACCCTGATTCTCATTTTTGAGATAGCGCTACTAATCTGGCAGTTAAGCAAAATGGTCAAACACCCATCAGGAGCGAAAGACCTGAGCTATCAGATATCTTTCCGGGTTATTTGATCAAGCGTCATGGGTCGTTTTGATGTTGTGCATTCAATTTAGCGGCATCGATCGGCAGCTGTAATGAAAAAGTAGCCCCCAGCCCCGGCTGGCTTTGCACATCTACGCGACCATTGTGGCGCTGCATAATGCCAAAGATAGTGGAAAGACCAAGCCCCACGCCATACCCCTCCTTTTTGGTGGTAAAAAACGGTTCGAAAATTTGCGGCAGGTCATCCGGCTGAATACCGTGGCCCGTATCACGCACCGAGATAACCACCCAATTTTCTACCTGATTGCAACGGCCCTCAAGCGTGAGGGTACCGCCTTGGGGCATGGCGTCTATGGCATTAAATATCAGGTTGATTACGCACTGCTGCAGTTGGTTGAAGTCACCGGTTATTTCCGGCAACCCAGGCTCAATCCGGGTTGCCAAATCGATATTTTGTAACTTGAGTTTATGTTGACTTAATGCCACACAGCGCTGCAGCAGTTCATCCACCTGCACCGGGCCGAAGGATGGTGGCGATTTTCTGGAAAATGCCAGCAGACTGGAGACAATATGGGAGCAGCGGTCGGTTTCATTTTCAACCAGATCGAGATACTCCATAAATTTCTCGCGGCGGTCATCGGGCAACGGTCCCCTGCGAAGGATGCGGGTCATCAATCGAATATAATTCAGTACCCCCGACAATGGGTTGTTGATCTCATGCACCACGCTGGCGGCCAGCTTTCCCAGCGACATCATTTTGTCTTGATGCAGAATCCGAGCCTGATCTTCGACTTCGCGCTCGAGTGCACGAATTTCTCTAAGATCTCTGAAAAAGCATACCAATCCCGTATCGATTTCTTGATCCAACAACCTTATGGCTGAGGCTTGGACCGGAATCTTGCGATTATCGACACCCACCAGTGTCGTTTCATACAGATACAACCGGTTTTTGCCGCCATAACCTTCGCTCGCAAAATTTTTCTGGAGCCGATTTACGTCAGCCGGCGCAAAGAATTGCTGCCAGGACATCTTGTTTAAAACGATATCTTTTTTGAATCCCAGCATCTTTGCCATGCTGCGATTATAGATCACAATGGTATCGGTTTCATCACAACCAAGAATACCATCCATGGAACTTTCGATGAGGTTTTTTTGAAAGGTAAAGGTCCTTACCAGTTCCCGGGAGGTTTGCGCTTTTTCCTTTTCCAGCAGGGCAGTGTAATCTTTGAGGGCTTTGCGGGCGGTATAGCGCTCACGCGCGCGTCTTAGGGCCAGACGTAATGATTGATCATTGATCGGTTTGGTGATGAAATCCGATGCATCTAATTGTAATGCCCGAATGGCAAGATCCATTTCGCCAAATGCCGTAACAACGATGACCTCGATGTCAGGATATTGCTTTTTTACGGTTTCCAGAACCTGAAGGCCGTCCATCTTCGGCATCCGAATATCGGTAATCACGATATGGGGTATGACCTCTTCACACAGGCGGACACCGCTTTGACCTTCATTGGCAGAGAAAACCGTATAACCGGCGTCTTCAAGTGCGATAGTCACTACCTCACGGATGTCTTCTTCATCGTCAATGAGAAGAACTTTCCATCCGTTGGAAACGGTCATGGCATGAACTCCGTGTTATGCTATTTCTGGCCAACTGTGACAAAAAGGAGCCGTGACATACACCATCCATACTCCCATTGGGCCTTGGTGGTGTCTCAAAAAACATACGTGCAAGCTAAGGTATCATGGTTGAGCGTTTCTGAATTTTTGCCGATTTAGAGGTGTTCTTCAGGTTATGGCCCTGTTGATTAACGGGATTATTGATTGAGTCGAACCTTTACAGATTGTGCATGGGCATCCAGGCCTTCAATCTCGGCCAAACGTATGATATCGCCGGCCTCTTTTTTAAAAACAGCTTTGGAGTAATGTATTAAACTGGTTTTTTTAATGAAATGATCCACTGATAAAGCCGAGGCAAAGCGCGCAGTTCCGGCAGTGGGCAACACGTGGTTGGGGCCCGCAATGTAGTCGCCCACCGGCTCCGGTGTATATGGCCCGATGAAAACCGCTCCGGCATTACGGATCTGGGCTAGATATTCAAATGGATTGGCGATCTGCAGCTCAAGGTGTTCGGGCGCAATTCGGTTTGCCAGCATAAAGGCTGCATCCATATCGGGAACGACCACAACGGCACCATAGCGTCGCAGAGATTCTTCGGCGATTGAGCGCCGGCTGAGACGCACCAACGCTTTGTCAACGGCTTTCTGAACAGCGGTTGCCATTTGGGCATCGTCGGTTATCAGAATAGCAGAGGACAGGGTATCATGCTCTGCCTGGGACAGCAGGTCGGCGGCGGCAAAATCGGGGTTGGCGGTATGATCGGCAATAATCAGAATTTCACTGGGACCCGCGATTATGTCAATGCCCACGGTTCCGGCCACGATTTTTTTGGCTAGCGTCACATAAATATTGCCCGGACCAACGATGACATCAACCTTGGGAATTGTATCGGTACCGTAAGCCAGGGCCGCGATACCCCAGGCACTGCCGACCTTGTAAACCGCATCTAATTTCAATTTATGGGCTGCTGTCAACAAGTGCGGATTGATGGTCCCGGCTTGGGTAGGGGGTGTGATCATCACAATCTTGGTAACACCGGCAATTTTAGCTGGAATGGCCCCCATTAAAACCGATGACACCAACGGTGTTTGGCCACCTTGGCCGCCGGGAACATATATGCCCACTGCATCCACCGGGTTAACCAACTGGCCCAGAATCTTACCGGGCTCACGGTTGTCAATCCAGGATTTTTGCAATTGCTGGCGGTGAAATGCATCGATTTGGCGTATGGCGCGATTCATGGCGCGCATAAAGGATTTGTCTACCTGCTGAGCGGCGGCTTGTATTTCTTCTTTCCCGGCCCGCAATGCTTCCCTGGACATGTTTGGCGAATCGAATTGCCGCGTATAGTCAATCAAAGCCTGATCGCCCTTTTGGCGAACTTCTTCCAGAATACGTTCAACCCGCTGATAATCTTTTTTTCGAAACGACAGACTCCGGTTGAGGATGGCAGCAATCTGCTTGTCGGCTGAGATGGAATCGAATTGATAAATTTGCATAAAAAAGTCCTTTAACGCACCTTGCTTTGATTGGGTGTAGATGTTGGCAATCATAATCACATTTGTTGGGCGATCAGCTAGATTCGGCTTGGCTGGTTTGGAGTTTATTAAGCAACTCATTAGCAATTGATACGGGTTCTGCATGCGCATTATGGGCGCATGCGTGGGCTTTGTCAACCAACCGGGACAATGTCATAAAATTTCGTTTGACTTTATGGGCACGATCTGAACAGATAGATCTCTTTTGTTTGCGGGAATATTTCCGACCCATAAAAACATTTCCTTAATCCTTACAAGGAGGCTGCAATGAGCACCGACCGAATCTATAATTTCAATGCCGGACCAGCCGCTTTACCGCT
>JASJAZ010000153.1 GCA_030066785.1 Desulfobacterales bacterium
CGGATCAAGGTCGATGTTCGCAATAAGATGGTATGCGGTGATAAGATTTACGTGTTGAGCCCGGGTAAGGTGTTGATGCAGGACACGATAACAGATATGATGGATCAGGAAGACAAGCCGCTTGAAGTTGCCCAGCCGGGCATGACCGTTACGATTGGCGTTAATGGTGATGTTGATGTCAACGATTTGATACGAAGCGTACCCAAAACTTGATCAAGTTAAACCTAAACGAGATGTCAGTCTGCAGTGATGAAGCCTAAATTACTCATTGTGATCATTTTAGTCGGGGGTATTTTATGCGGCAGTACTGCCGGTGCCTTTCTGGCCTTGACGCAAGATCTTCCTCAGATCCGATCTTTAGAATCTTACCAACCACCGGCGGTGACGCGCATATATTCCGCAGACCGAATATTGCTGGCCGAATTATTTTTGGAAAAAAGAGATCCGGTATCCCTAAACGCGATTCCCAAAGAATTGCAGATCGCTTTGGTTACCACTGAAGACCGCAGCTTCTTTCGTCATAGCGGAATCGATCTTAAAGGTATACTAAGAGCCATTGTCAAAGACATCCTAGCCGGCGAATTTGTCGAAGGTGCCAGCACCATCACGCAACAGCTGGCCAAGACGCTTTTTTTAACCCCCCGTAAAACAATCGTGCGCAAAATTAAAGAGGCAATTTTAGCTTTTCAGCTGGAGCGGAGATATACCAAAAATGAGATTTTGGCACTCTACCTAAATGAAGTTTATTTTGGCAGCGGCGCCTACGGGGTCAAATCCGCCGCCCAAATTTTTTTCGGAAAACAAATTGATGACTTAACACTGGCCGAGTGCGCGCTAGTTGCGGCAATGCCGAAATCACCATCGCGATTCTCGCCCTTGGTCAACCCGGAACTGGCCACCAAAAGGCGCAACATTGTATTAAAGCAAATGCTGCAAACCGATTCTATTAATGCCGACCAATATCGCCAGGCTTCGCAAGAGCCTTTGTCGCTTAACACAGGTCAGGAAAAATCAATCAAAGCAGCGTATTTTATCGATTATATCAAAAAATCGTTGGAAGATGCCGTCGGCGCAACATTGCTGTACAAAGGCGGCTTGATTGTCAACACCACGCTATATTACCAACATCAGCAGACGGCGGAACAGGCTGTTGCAAATGGTCTGGTAAAACTTGAAAATCGGATGCAAAGCAATGGCCGCGCGGATGATAATCCGCAGGGAGCGCTTATTGCGCTTGATATCCAGACCGGCGGTATTCTGGCCATGGTGGGTGGCAAAGACTATTACACCAGCGCATTTAATCGCGCCGTATCCGCCAAAAGACAGCCGGGATCGGCCTTTAAGCCGTTTCTTTACGGGCAGGCCATTGAGCGTGGTTTTGCCCAAAATGATATGCTGCTGGATGCGCCGGTGGTTTTTAAGGGGGCCATCGCCGGACAAGATTGGATGCCGCAAAATTTTTCCAAAAAATATACGGGCGAAGTGACGATGCGAGACGCCCTGGCGCGATCCAAAAATATTCCTGCCGTGCGTTTGGCGGAAAAACTGAGTCCCTCTGCAATCGCTCGCTTCGCCCAATCACTGGGAATCGCATCATCGCTTGAACTGAATTTATCACTGGCCTTGGGAACCTCCGAGGTCAACCTTCTGGAGTTAACCGCCGCTTATGCCGTGTTTGCCAATAAAGGGCAATGGGTCAAGCCGTATGGGGTTACCGAAGTGCGTGATCACAATGATCGCCTTATCTGGCGGGTGCGCCCCCAGCGCAAGGCCGTTATGTCGCGCGCCGGCGCTGCTGTTATGGTCAATATGCTTGAGGCGGTCATCAATGAAGGCACTGGTAAAAAAGCTACGGTTTTACAGCGGTCAATTGCCGGCAAAACAGGCACCACAAATGAATACCGTGATGCCTTGTTTGTTGGCTTTTCTCCCGAAATTGCAACCGGCGTGTGGGTTGGCCTTGATAATGCAGCTTCATTGGGACCGCGCGAAACCGGTGCGCGAGCGGCGCTTCCGATCTGGATTGACTACATGGCAACATCATTGCTGGAAAAGCCATATCAATATTTTGACTTTCCCGATGATGTTATACGCAGACCAATCGATCGCGCGACGGGCAAGCCGGTTCCCGCGCAATCTCCAGCCGCAGTTGCGGCCCTCTTTAAAGTTGGCACCGAACCCGATGGTTAACAGGCTATCAGGGTCCTTAGCGGTTTAGGTATAAATGACATTTAGTGGCAGGGGCGGATAGCGCCAGTTATAGGGTTTGGGAAGCAGGTATTGCCCGCCGACAGATAACCAGTTAAGATCCGGCTTCAACTCGCGTAGTTTGCCATCGTCAGTGGGCCGTGCATGATTCGTGAATGCATAAACCGCCTGGAAGATAAAAATCCCTTTCCTTTTCCGGGAAGCGATCATATAATTTTTCTTAAATGTTAACGGCGATAAACGATTATCTTCGGCAATTTGATGAATCTCTTTTTCTGACAAAGCCATTAAAATTGATTTGGACACGCCCCGTTCGGATATACGAATAAGAGCGCGCGTTTCACTACTGCCCACATACACCGTCGATATGCAGGGAACTTTCTTTAAATACTGCGCCGCCACGATCGCGGCGGTGCGTCGACCACCGCACATCACGGGCAGACAATAATATTCAAAAAATTTCTTCTGAATATCTTCTGCGTATTTATCACCCTTTTCATAAATGTCTTTGGAAATATAGCGCAGGCTGCGGGCCATATCCTCGGCCGCATTGGCGATGGGCCAATCGATGCGTACGTGAAAATGGCTCAAACTAAAACGATTGCGCTTGTGCGAACCGGGATCTCTTTGTATCAATAGGGCATAATCAACCGGCAGCAGCTGTTTTAAAAAATTAAAAAAATGGGCGGAATCCAGATATTTTTGGCTGCGGTCAAATTTACCCGCCAAGGGCAACGTTTCGGACTGCAGTAAATTTGTTTTGGTGGTCTTGTTCACATCAAAGAAACGAACATACTTTTTATGCCGGGCTGAGATCGTTTCCTCGGTAAATATCACTAAAAACGCATTCTGGTTTTCATATTCAACGTCAGGAATCCGCGCACGGGGCTTTAATTCACGCTTTTCGACAAAGGGGTAAGGGATATTATGATTGGCGAATTGCTTATATGATTCAGTCAGCGCACTTTCTAGCAGAAATTGATCCAGTTCATCGCGCAACAATTCATAGTAAGATCGCCGTAAACGATCTGCTTGACTCAGTTCTTCTCTAACCCGCCAGAATGCCAATGTCGTTTCCCATTTCAGTTAGAATATGAATCGATAGCAAGCCTGCCTATTTGGTCAGAAATTGATAATGGCACCTACTGTTCAATTCAATGCCGCCAAATGCTGTTATTACAGTGCGTTATATTATTAACATTAATCCTTGCGACCGTCAACTTCTATAGACACTTATCTACTGTTCATCTTGTCGATCCACGTATATATTTTTTCCCGGTATCGATATCCGACAAAAACTACCATGGCGCATATGATCGTTATGGCGACGAACAGGGTATAATTTTTTTCAAACAAAGACGCGCCCTGCAGACTGAGCATGAAAGTGCCGGGCATGCGACCAAATGCTGAAAGCAATAAAAAAACTTTGATCGGGATAGCGGTAATTCCAAGAAAAAGGCAGAGATAGTCTTTGGGAAATCCGGGAAAAACAAAGAGAAGAAATACCACCAACACGCCCTGGCGTTTCATCAGTTGATCCATCTTTTGCAACCGCGCGGCGGGAATAACCTTGCGAATATAACGTTGGCCCAATAAGCGACCAATCAGGAAATTCAGCCATGAGCCGACCGTTAAACCAATGCTCGAATACAGAAAACCTTGCGAGGCGCCAAACAGAAAACCACCGATAAATCCGGTGGCCTCCCCTGGAAAGGGTGCCAGTATAACCTGTAAAATTTGAAGCCCAATAAACACCAAGGGCGCATGGAAGCCAAAAGAAGCAATAAACTGGGAAACCTTTTCGCGGTTGGTGATAAAGGCATATAAATCACCTATTAAATGTGCGATGGCATCCCTGTAAAGCAAAACGGATAAGAGCGCAAGACCCAGTATGATGATAAGGCCAATGAGAATCTTGGTATATTTTGGATGCAAAGACATTTAAAAAGATATCACATAACCTTTTTTAGCGATTATACTTTGAATTCATGAATTGGCGTGGCAACTCGCTCCGACGTCAACAAGGCGGGATTAATTCGGGTTACGTCTTTTTATCACCGTTTTCACGGGATTTACGGTGAATGTCTTTCTTTTTAGCCCATCTTTCAAAAAACCGCATCATGCCGGAATCATATGCCCGATCGATAAATTCGTCGCGAACCTGAAGCCCCTGGGAGCTTTGCATGGCGGCTCGCAGACACATCGTTTTATGGCGACAGGCCAGACATGACGGTGGTGTATGGCGCAGTCCGTCGGCACCTTTGGGAAATACCGTATTTAAATCGCCAAAACAGGGCGGAAATTCTTTTTTGCTGGTCATCCAGTCCATACCCCGATGTCTTTAATAATCGCAGTCCCGAACCATTTTCGTAATCATACCTTGATCGGCAAAACTGAAATACTGACCATCACCAATAATAATGTGCTCGTGGACATGAATGTCAACTGTCTTACAGGCGCAAACCAGTTGGCGCGTCAGTTTAATATCCTCATCAGACGGCTGTGGATCACCGGACGGATGGTTATGCGCAAAAATAACGGCCGCCGCGTGATGGGCCAGGGCCGATTTCACTACCTCGCGCGGATACACAGCGCTGGCGGTCAGCGTACCGGAAAAAAGGGTTTTAGATGATAAGACACGGTTTTTGGCATTTAAAAATATGATCTTAAATACTTCGGTATGCTTATGGCGCAGTTCAAGATAAAGATAGTCAAATAACGCTTTAGAGTTGTTAATCGGATCCGCATGAACCAATTTCTGCGCGAAATAACGATCAGATACCGCTTTAATTAATTTAAGCCCCAGTATATTTTTTGATCCGATACCCTTAATTCGGCATAGATCCCCGGAAGGCGCTTCCAGAACCCCCGGTAAAGTTTTAAAGCGCTGTAAAGCCTCTTTGGCAGCGGCTTTGCAGTCCTTACGGGGTGTGGCCAGTGTTAAAAGCAGTTCAATAACTTCGTAGTCAAGAAATCCATCTAGTCCGGCCGTTAAAAATCGTTCGCGTAGCCGTTGCCTGTGACCGGCGCCTTTATGAGCGCTTGGTTCTGCCAATCAGAATCTCCTCTTGCGGCCAGGTCTTTTTCTGGTACCACAGATTTGAGCATCACATATTGATTGATCAGGTATTAATGATCATCGAGTTCCTGTTTCAGATCACGCGTCATCAGTTGGTGTAAAACATCTTTAGGATTTAGCTCATCATAGAGAATATGATAAACGCCATGCGCGATTGGCATCTCAACCTTTTCCTTACGGGAAAGATTGTAAACCGACTTGGCCGTTTTGACGCCTTCGGCCACCATACGCATCTCAGATAGGATTGTTTTGAGCTTGCGGCCTTGTCCGATTTTCTTGCCCACTGTGTGATTGCGGCTCAAATCGCCGGTACAGGTTAGAATTAAATCACCAATGCCGGCTAATCCGGTAAATGTTCTGGGATTAGCGCCCAAATGGACACCCAGACGCCGGATCTCGGTCATGCCGCGGGTAATCAGCGCGGCACGCGTGTTTAATCCCAGCTCGAGACCGTCAACGATACCAGCGGCAATGGCAACCACATTTTTTACCGCACCGCCCAATTCGACCCCTAAAATATCGTCACTGGTATATACGCGAAAATAAGGTGTTGCAAAAATGCCTTGTATTTTTTGGCCGAGCTCCTTATCTTCAACGGCCACGGCAATGGCGGTGGGTATTTTGCCGGCCACCTCCTTGGCAAAACTGGGTCCGGAAAGCACGGCAAGCGCTTTGCGAGGTAACTGAGGCAACACTTCCTGCAAAACCCCGGTCATGGATAAGTGGGTGACATTTTCAATCCCTTTGGATGCCGAAACGAGCACTGTCTCGGGTGACAAGAAATTACTCATTTGCTGGGCAGCAATGCGCATCACATGGGAAGGTACTACGATTAAAACCAGATCTTTGCCTGCCACGACCGTTTCCATATTGTTGCTAGGAATCAAATTTTCAGATAGCTTAAAGCCCGGGAGAAATACTTTATTTTCGTGCTCCTCCTTAATTTGCTTTTTCACTTCCTCTTCGTAGACCCAAAGATCGATCTGGTAACCCTTGCAAGCCAGCAAATCGGCCAGAGCGGTCCCCCAACTACCACCACCGACGACACCAATTGTAAAATCCTGATATGGTTTGGCCTGTGATATCATAAAAATTGTACCCTTAATCTATGCTTGCGACTCGGTTGCATTGTTTGCATTATCTCTTTCCGCCAACCGGGCCGCGCCTACCACATTTTCACCCGGTGCAATTTCAATTAATTTGACACCCTGGGTGTTGCGACTAATGACGGATGTGCCCTGAATCGGCATACGAATAATTTTACCGGTGTTGGTCATTAGCATTAGATCATCATCTTCCTCAACCAGAATGAGCGCAACCACGCGCCCATTCCGTTCCGTCGTTTTAATCGTAATGACCCCCTTGCCGCCCCGCCGCCGAAGTGGATATTCGTCAATGGAAGTGCGTTTGCCAAAGCCATTTTCAGTTATGGAGAAAAGCGTTTGACCATGGCTTAGATCCTCCATTCCAACAATCTGATCATTTGCTTCCAAGCGCATACCGCGCACGCCGGTAGCGACTCTGCCGGTGGGCCTCACATCCGATTCGTGGAATCGGATGGATTTTCCTTCGGCGGACCCCAAAAAGACATTCCTGGTACCATCGGTAATGCGGGCGGCAATTAGCTCGTCATCCGGCATCAAATTTAAAGCAATGATGCCGCCCACGCGCGGTCGGCTAAATGCCATCAGATCGGTTTTTTTAATCATCCCCTTTTGGGTAGCCATCAATACAAAGTGCCCCGGTTCAAATTGCGGCACGGCCAGTACCGTGGTGAGCTTTTCAGCATGACCGAAATTGAGAAGATTGACAATTGCTTTGCCTCGGCTAATTCGGCCCGCCTGCGGTATATCATAAACCTTGCACCAATAAACTTTGCCCAAATTGGTAAAAAAGAGAAACGTATGGTGCGTAGAGGCGACAAAAAGATGTCTGACAAAATCTTCGTCTTTAGTGCCCATGGCAGTTTTGCCTTTACCGCCACGTTTTTGGCTATGATATAGGGTAATCGGATTACGCTTTATATAGCCGCTATTGGTAATGGTCACGACCATATCTTCTTCCACGATCATGTCTTCAAGGGTGATTTCTTGCGTGTCACCCACGATCTCGGTCCGCCGCGAATCGTCATAGGCGGTTTCAATTTCCGTTAATTCATCTTTAATTATATTCAGCACCATCCGCTCGGAGCCGAGTATCTCGCGGTAATGCGCAATATCTTTCAAAAGATCTTGGTACTCCTGTAAAAGCTTTTCCTGTTCCAGACCGGTGAGTTTTTGCAGCCGCATATCAAGAATGGCTTGGGCTTGCTTGACCGTCAATTCATATGTGTCCACCAAACGCTGCTTGGCTTGGGACGGTGAATCGGAGTTGCGGATGAGGGCCACTACCGCATCTAAATTCTCTAAGGCAATTTTAAGACCCTCCAAAATGTGGGCCCGTTCTTCGGCCTTGCGCAAATCATATTGGGTGCGTCGGGCGATAATCTCTTTGCGGTGGTAAATGAAATGTTCTAGAATTTCTTTAAGTGATAACAGCTCCGGCCGGTTGTTAACGACGGCCAAAAAAATGATACCGAAGCTGGTTTCCAACTGGGTATGCTTATGAAGCTGGTTGATAATAACGCCGGCGATTTGACCTTTTTTAAGCCCCAGAGCAATCCGCATGCCTTCGCGGTCGGATTCATCGCGAATAAACTGAATGCCTTCGATCTGTTTGGTCTTCATCAATACGGCAATTTTTTCAATGAGTCTGGATTTATTGACCTGATAGGGCAATTCCGTGATGACAATCGTTTCGCGGTCGGCGCGTTTATTCTTTTCAATCAAGGCGCGTCCGCGTAAACGAATAATGCCTTTGCCGGTTTTATAGGCCTGATGGATGCCATTGGTGCCGTAAATAATGCCCGAGGTCGGAAAATCCGGTCCCGGAATTAAACGCGCAAGCTCCTCCCAACCGATGCTGGGTTTGTCAATCACGGCTTTAATGGCTTGCGCGACTTCGCCTAAATTGTGTGGTGGAATATTGGTGGCCATCCCAACGGCAATACCCGAGGAACCATTGATAAGCAGAGCGGGTGCTTTGGCCGGCAACACTTGCGGTTCCGCCAGGGAGCCGTCATAGTTGGGAATAAAATCCACGGTTTCCTTATCAAGATCCTGCAGCAATTCACTTGAAAGGCGCATCATGCGGATTTCCGTGTAACGCATGGCCGCCGGCGGATCACCGTCAACCGAGCCAAAGTTGCCCTGTCCGTCAACCAAGGGATATCTGAGCGAGAAGTCTTGCGCCATGCGAACAATCGTATCGTAGACCGCGGTGTCTCCATGGGGATGGTATTTACCGATAACATCGCCCACAATGCGTGCTGACTTTTTATAGGCTTTATTCCAATCGTTTTTCAGCTCATGCATCGCATATAGAACGCGCCGGTGAACCGGTTTCAGACCGTCACGCACATCCGGCAAGGCTCTTCCGATGATGACGCTCATGGCATAATCAAGGTAAGATTTTTTCATCTCACTTTCGATACTGATGCCGGGCTCTTTTACGTTTTGCTCCATAAATACTCCTGTTAAATTGGTTGCGCCGTTTGGCCTACCTGCAATTGACCAACGGAGGCACTATTTTGAATCGCCGTCTGAAGGGGCTATCATCTGATGGTAGCTGCCATAGTAAATATCTGTAAGGGTTAAAAATGCTGTGATGATTAGCGGTCCATATATGATGCCCAAAATTCCGAAAAGCTTGAGCCCGCCGATTATCGACAGAAAAACCAGTAATGTATGCATCTGCACTTTGCCGCCGACGATTTTCGGTTTCCACAGGTATTCGACACTGCCTGAGAGGATGATATAGAAAATGATAAAGAAAATTCCCGCAGCAATTCGACCCGTTAAAAAAAGATAAATCGCAGCGGGGATTAACACGGCACCGATGCCGATAATCGGCAAAAAAGCCAATATTCCCATAATAACGCCCCACAGAAACGGGGATTTAATCCCAAACAGGGCAAACAGGACACCTCCGCAAGTGCCTTGAATCAAGCCCCCCAGACCATTGCCGATTAAAATGGCACCGGACATGTCCTTAAATTTCTGGATGAGTTTTTCATCCTGGTCCTGGGGCAGCGGTGATAAATCGACAATAAAAGTGATGGCGCGGCGACCGTCAATTAACAAAAAATAAATGACCAATAGCATTAAAAAGAAATTAGCTAAAAAACTAAGGGTATTCTGGGCGATCGAACGCGATTGTTCAAATAAAAAAAGCCCCACAACTTTACCCAGCTCGGAAAGCGACTTTTGAAATTCATCGCCGGAAAGCGTGATATTAAAGTGGCCCAGAAACTGATTAATGCGTTCGACAATATGGCTGTTTTCCAAGAGATTTTTAACTTGTTCGCTGATAACAGCGCTGCGGCCCATTAAATACAAATCGTAAGCCTGCTGCGCCAAAATCCCCACAAAAAAAACAATCGGTATAAACAGGGTCAAAAAAATTAAGATACAGGTCAAAGCGGATGAGATCGAAGGGTTGAGCTTCTGCTGCAAAAATTGATATACCGGGCTAAACAGCCCCGTAACCACAGCCGCGATAACAATGATGGAAATAAAAGGCCATAGCAAGCGCCCCAATAAAAAAATCGATGCCAGAAAAAGCGCAAGAAAAAACCAGAATATGAAATCGCGGTGATCCCGAGAATTCATGGTCATCCATCCCGTGGGGCATTAATAGGTTACGAAGCTTAGGTGATCTCGAAACGTTCTCAATATCGGCAACACCGACCGGTTGCAGGCCGTTTTTAGCGGTTTGCCGCTAAAATTTCTATATTGATGCAAAACATCACTCTCGCTTAGAGGCAGTCTCCTTTATGGCGCTTAACCGGCAAGCCTGTCATTGACTGCGATAAGGCAACATCAAACGAGTTATTCGATTAAAAACTAAAGGCTAGAATCTTGTAACAGACAATTCCCCACCAGCATTCCCAGAAGCGGTTATGAAGTGGTGCCGTTAAGATAAGCAAGATAGGCTAAGGGTGAGTTTAAAGGGATTCGCTTACCTGCTGATAAAACCTCCCACAAAAAGCGCCAGAAGGCCTACGAAAATATACACAGGCGTATAGTTTCCAAATATATGATAAATGATGCCACCTCCAATGATCACCGGTACGCCACAAAAGACTAAAATTCCCAATTTTCGGCTAACACCCATTGTCAATTATCTCCTCTCATAACCTTCTGGAATTGCATCAATATTGAAACAGATGATCCTTTTAGCCATGGTACCAATTTGGGCCGATAAGAATTGATATCAATCTGCCCATGAAGCCGCCCAAGCTAGGTTCAAAAGTGACCGAACCATAGCAATTCCAGGCGGTTATGTAAAGCAAAAAATAGTTAAATTTATCTGTCCATTATCATTCTATCTGTTTGATATTATTTCATTTTATATGCAGATGGGCCGGGCCCGAAACCATAGGCATCAACTTGGGCGCAATCAGCATGGCCGTATCGACATCGCCGCCGCTGCACATGCTGATGAAAGCGGTGACACCCACATTGAGGCGCCTTATTGTATGGATAAAATTAAATCCGACCATAGCAAAAAACTGTTAACAAATGAGCCATTATCCGGTACCCTCATTATCGATCAAAGGTCAATGAAACCAATATGTGTTTAATCCTATTTGCATATGATGTGCACCCTGACTACCGGCTGATTATAGCCGCCAACCGGGATGAATTCTATAACCGCCCTACCCAACCGTTGAGCTTTTGGAACACATCACCTGGTTTGATCGGGGGCCGGGATTTGCAAAACGGCGGCACATGGCTGGGGATGACACCCGAAGGTCGATGGGCCGCCATCACCAATTACAGAGAGCCGCACGCGCAACTTGACAACGCGCCCTCACGCGGATTCTTAATCACTAACTATCTCAAAAATTCTATTCCCACGGATAGTTATCTGGCCCATCTGCAAGCAGACGCTTATCAATACAACGGATTTAATCTGCTGCTGGGATCTGAAAATGATCTTTTTTATTTTTCCAACCGGAAAGATCGTTGGCTAAAAATGACATCCGGCATTTACGGTTTGAGCAACCGCTTCCTCGATTCACCGTGGCCGAAGCTGAATTGGGGAAAATCAAAAATGGCGCAACTGATTCAACGCCAAAAAAAATTGCATGCCGATGATTTTTTTGAAATTTTAGCTGATAGAACCTACCCGCCATTAAATGAGTTGCCGGATACCGGTGTGGGACTGGAGTGGGAACGTATTTTGTCGCCCATTTTCATTACATCGGAGGCATATGGCACCCGTTCGTCTTCGGTTATTTTTATTAAACGGAATGGCACGATCTGCTTCTCCGAAAAAACATTTATCGTCCGAAACGATACCATCATAAATCAACACGCCCGGCATATTCGTTTTACACAAGCAGCCAGGGATTGATTTTTTTCCGACCGTGTGGTTTATGAGAGTGCGACTCAATTATGGCCTGCCGTAAAGGATCAGCGGACAACATGACCACTGTAAATGATCTTGTTCTGATATATTTTGAAGACCAGCCCCTGACGTATGCCCGGGTAGAGGATATTTTACCCGACGCAAAACCAGATTGGTATCACGTTAAGCTGCTGATGCTACAGATTCCACTTCAAATAGTCACCTGGATATTGAGGGACAGCTACATCGACGGTACCGAATTCACAATGAATGGTAAAAAACTGCGTATCGAGCGTGTCGAACCACCCCCCCAGACCGGTTCATCAGGCAATCTCTCTGAATCTTCCGGTAAGGAAGCATCACCCGATGAGGATTCCTCAAAAAGAAACGTCATTTCCATAAAGGATCACAAAAAGCGATAATCAGCACTGTTATTAATGGTAACCGTCGAGAATCCCCAGAGCCAAAAAATTGTCATCTCGGCCTCGCGTCGCACCGATATTCCCGCATTTTATATGTCTTGGTTTATGGAGGCCATCGATCAAGGATGCTTTACGGTTGTAAATCCCTTTAATGGACAGCGCAAAAAGGTCATCGCCACACCGGATCAGGTGCATACAGTGGTTTTTTGGTCAAAAAATTTTGGGCCTTTTCTTAAACATAACTATGGTCAATCTTTAATCGATCGAGGCTACCATCTGTATTTCAACTTCACCATCAATTCAGATGACCCGATTCTGGAACCCTATGTGCCGGCTTTGCAAGTCCGCTTGATGCAGCTGACCGATCTATGTATGCAATTTGGGGCCGAATCTGTCACTTGGCGATTGGATCCGATCTGTTATTATCAAAATACCAAAGGACCGACGGTCACCAACCTGAAGGATTTTCATGAAATTGCCGCATGTGCGCATCAACTAAACGTCAAACGCTGCATCACCAGCTTCATGGACCACTATCGCAAAATTTACCAACGACTCAAAGCCAGGCCGCATTTTGCCTTTGTTGATCCGCCGCTGGAAACGAAAATTAACACACTGCTAGCGTTAAACGACCAATTAGCCGCCATGCAAATCCAATTGCTTACCTGCTGTGAAAAAGAGATTCAGGCCGCACTGCCATCAGATGCCTCTATTTATCCAAGTGCCTGTATACCCAATGACCTTTTACAGCAGTTCTACGGCGGAAGCCTAATTTTGAAGAAAGACCGTGGTCAGCGCCTAAGCCAAGGCTGCGGATGCCAACTATCGGTGGATATCGGTTCTTATCGGTGGCACCCATGTTATCATAACTGCCTCTTCTGTTATGCCAATCCCGCCGAGGCGGTTGGGGAAACAATTCCGAACAGATGAAAATCGGACCATTAGAACTTGCAAATCCTGTGATCTTAGCCCCTCTGGCCGGTATTACCAACCTGCCTTTTCGCCTCATGGTAAAAAATTCCGG
>JASJAZ010000154.1 GCA_030066785.1 Desulfobacterales bacterium
ACGCGGCAAACAGCGCCAGCGGCTCAATGGTATGTTGCCTGGATTGGGCAACCGACTGGTGCATTTTATCATGGGCTGCGTGAATTGGGCGGTCCGTAATTGGAAAACCCGGCTAACCACGATTGGCGCCCTCAGTCTGCTGTCCGTGGCGGTTACCATCTTTTTATTTCCCAAAATGGAATATTTGCCCCAGGGAAACCGGAATTTGGTTATCAATATTTTGATTCCACCGCCGGGGCTCTCATACGAAGAAAAAGCCACCATCGGTCAGCAGTTTTTCGAATTGTTTCAACCCTACATCGGCAAAGACCATAATGGTTTTCCGGGCATCGCAAACATGTTTTACGTCGGATCGGAACGATTCAACATTATCGGCGCCATCAGCAGCCACGAGCAACGGGCCGGCGAATTGGTGCCGCTTTTTATGCGCCAGATTAACAGCGCCATTCCAGGCATGCGGGGTGTCAGTATACAAGCGGGAATTTTTCAAAACCGCTTGGGACGCGGTCGTACAGTAGAAGTCGATATCAGTGGTGATGATCTCAACCGGGTGGTGCAGGTAGCGGGAATGATGTTCGGTGCCCTGCGTAAAGCGATTCCCGGTTCTCAAATCCGACCGGTCCCCTCTTTGGAGTTGCTTTTCCCGGAGGTTCAATTCGCACCTATTCGTAACCGACTGAAAGCCGCCGGATTTTCAGCCCGAGACTTTGGCATTGTATTGGATGTGCTCATGGATGGCCGTAAAATCGGCGAATTCAAGCAGGAAGGTGAGAAAAAGATCGATTTGGTCGTAAAAGGCACCGCCACCGATATCACAACACCGGAAAAACTTTTTGACGCCCAAATTGCAATTCCCGGCGGTAAAATTGTTCCGGTATCTTCGCTGGCCGAGCTACAACGCACCAGCGGTATTACTGAAATCAGGCATTTAGAAAGACAGCGCACGATCACGCTGCAGGTGACACCACCGCCCAGCGTGCCACTGCAAGCGGCCATGGAAACCATTGACAATCAGGTGGTCAATCCGTTGCGCGACAAAGGCATGCTAAAGGGAATCAGTGTGGGACAGAGCGGGGTGGCCGACAAATTGACGGAAACCCGCCGAATTCTTCAGTGGGATTTCTTGCTGGCGGCAGTTATCGCCTATTTGTTGATGGCGATATTGTTTGAAAATTTTATTTACCCATTCATCATCATGTTTACGGTGCCCCTGGCGGCCGCCGGCGGATTTGTGGGGCTTAAACTGGTGAATCTGCTCATCGCACCGCAACCTTTGGACATTTTGACCATGCTGGGATTTGTGATCTTAATCGGTGTGGTGGTTAATAATGCCATTCTGATCGTTCATCAGTCACTCAACAACATTCGCGACCACGGCATGGAAGCCTCTGAGGCCGTGATCGAATCCACGCGTTCACGTCTGAGACCCATCTATATGAGCGCCACCACCAGTGTTTGCGGCATGCTGCCGCTGGTCCTATTTCCAGGTCCAGGATCGGAGCTCTATCGCGGGCTTGGCAGTGTGGTCTTGGGCGGATTGGCAATATCCACCGTTTTTACCGTATTTGTTATCCCCTCATTGCTTATGTTTTTTATCAAGAGGGAATCTGCCGCCTAAAACGCTTCAAGGCCCACCTGCTGTGGATCATTATTTGGAATAATTTTCCTTGAAAAAATCACATAGATGATTGAGGGGACAGGTTTGGCAGTCCGGCTTACGCGCCTTGCAAATGGCGCGACCATGATAAATGAGTCGCAATGAAAAATCAGACCATTGCGCACGAGGAATGATGGGCATCAAATCCTTTTCGATTTTCACCGGATCTTGATTGCGGGTAAGGCCAATACGTTGTGAAATCCGTGAAACATGGGTGTCCACCACAATACCGGGAATCCCAAAAGCGGCTCCCAACACTACATTGGCGGTTTTACGACCCACTCCGGGTAATTTAACCATTTCTTCCAATTGGGCCGGAACCGTACTGTCGTATTTTGCAACCAACATGCGGGCGCAGTTTTGAATGTGGCGGGCCTTATTATGGAAAAAACCGGTGGATCGAATTAATTTCTCGATGTGTTTTAAAGATGCGGTCGCAAAATCCTGGGGTGTTTTGAAAACAGCAAACAGCTTGGGCGTTACGCGATTAACCTGGATGTCGGTACATTGCGCCGATAAAATCGTCGCCACCAATAGCTCGAATGGACCACGGTGGGTCAACTGCGTTCGAACATGCGGGTAGGTTTTATTCAGAATCTTGAGAATGCGGTCAATTCGCGTCTTTCCAATGGCCATCGGCACTCCTTGATGGTAACCCTAAGACTTTGATGGTATGCATGTTTAAAGATTTGTCTATTTGTATTATTGAATTAACTTTAAGATTGTCTCCGGATCCGTTCCGGTATCGCTAGTCAATAAAATGTGACTCAATAGCATGAAACCAATCGAAAAAAAAGTCAGCGCACTGGGCCTCTGTTCGGGAGGCTTGGATAGTATCCTTGCGGGCCTGGTTCTGCGCCGGCAGGCCGTCGAGGTTCACTGGATTACCTTTGAAACACCTTTTTTTTCTGCAACCAAGGCCCGCCAAGCCGCCCAGATGACGGGCATTCCTTTAATCGTCAAACCGATTACGCCAACCTATCTTAAAATGCTTAAAAATCCCAACTGTGGATACGGCAAATACATGAATCCCTGCTTGGATTGCCACGCCCTGATGTTTCAGTTAGCCGGCGAGGTGATGGAAGCCAACGGTCATGATTTTCTATTCAGCGGCGAAGTGCTGGGCCAACGTCCCATGTCACAAACCAAATCCTCGCTGCGCTATGTGGAAAAAAACTCGGGGTATGCCGGCTACATTTTAAGACCTTTAAGCGCTCAGCTGCTCCCACCAACCATTCCGGAGGAAAAGGGATGGATTCATCGCGAAAAGCTTTTAAATCTATCTGGTCGAGGGCGTAAGCGGCAAATCAAATTGGCTAAAAAATGGGGGGTGACTGACTATCCGGCGCCTGCTGGCGGTTGTCTGTTAACCGACAAAGGCTATTCCAAGCGGCTAAAAGATCTTTTTGACCATCAGGAAACTATCCGTGAAAATGAACTTGAGCTGCTAAAATATGGCCGTCATTTTCGCATCGATGATCACACTAAAATTATTGTGGGGCGCACCGAAAAAGACAATGACAATATCCTCAAATACAGTAACCCTGAAAAAGATACGATTATTCGAATGCGAAGTATTCCCGGTCCGGTGGCGTTGATTCCCGGTGGATCTGCGCGCGATAAATCCATGCTGGCTGCAACCATGTGTGCCGGATACAGCAAGGCGTCAGATAAAACGGCGGCAGAGATCGTTATACGTAATCCATCTGGCAAACAAACCCTTAAAATCCTCGGCGTACCCCCCAAGAAATTTAACCATCTTTTGATTTAATCCACGGTTAGACAACACCCATTTCAAACAGCACCGCCATCGATACTGACAACCCCTCATAACAGATGTCTAGCTTTGGTGATTATTT
The DNA here is from genome assembly GCA_030066785.1 of Desulfobacterales bacterium. Classification (GTDB taxonomy): domain Bacteria; phylum Desulfobacterota; class Desulfobacteria; order Desulfobacterales; family JASJAZ01; genus JASJAZ01. Next base: position 3,517 of record JASJAZ010000154.1, read on the forward strand.
CGGTTTACCGCCGCTGATAATTGTCCGCAAGCAGCGGCAATATCGGCACCTTTGCTTTTGCGAATAGTGGTAGTGTAGCGATAGTTACGCAAAATCTGTTGGAATTGCAGGACAGCCGATTCAGGCGGGCAGGAAAAAGGACAGCCCGGATGGGCATTAAAGGGGATTAGATTGATTTTGGATTTTATGGGGCGCAAAAGCTTGGCCAGGCGCTGCGCATCCTGTTGGGAATCATTGACGCCCTTGATTAGAACATACTCAAATGTAATTTTCTGACGATGCTCTAACGGATACTGGCGGCAGGCTTCCAGCAGCTGTTCCAGGGGATACACGCGATTGATCGGCATCAGCCAGTTACGTGTTTGATTGTCGGCGGCATTGAGAGAGATCGCCAAACTAACGCGGGTCTGGTTGCCTAAATCAAGTAAACGGGGCACCAACCCGGCGGTGGAAACCGTCACACGGCGATGGGAGAAATTGAGCCCGACATCTCGATCCGTAATAATATGAAGCGCTTTGATCAAGTTACGATAATTGGCAAGTGGCTCCCCCATCCCCATGAAAACGATATTGGTTAATCGTTGATTGCCGTTCAGATCACGGGCGATATCACGGATTTGAGATAAGATCTCGGCAACCGTTAAATTTCGAATCAAACCGCCGCGTGCTGTGAAACAGAAGCGGCAATTTTGCGCACAACCGACTTGGCTGGAAATACAAAGTGTAAAGTGGTTTTTATCGGGAATCAGAACACTTTCGATATGATGTCCGTCTGCTAACCTGAATAAATATTTGCAGGCGCCGTCGCGCGAATAGTCACTACGCACCTTAGCTAAGCGCTCATTGCAAAAAAAACCATTGAGCTTGGCACGCACCGTTTTGGAAATATCGGTCATCTGTTCAAAGGAATCGGCTTGTCGCGTATAGATCCAACGGAAAATTTGGCCGGCACGGTAGGCATCAACTCGGTTTTCAGCCAACCAATCCGTCAGTTCAAGATAAGAATAGTTTTTTATTTCCAAAGGTTTAGAATGCAATGATATATTACGATTTTATTCGAGCAGTACAGGGACCCGCAAGCATGCAGTATAAATACAAACCTTCGCCCCACCATCATACATTTTTATAAAATGTTGGTGACTGGCGGTAAAACATGGCGTTAAATCGAGTCGGCGGCTTGATTATTTTTTCTTGACATAGCATTTATAGCATTATAATTTCAAGGGTTTTCAAATTCAACTGACCGGTTTGCAAATGTTTGATAATCTTTCTGAAAAATTAGATGCTGTTTTCAAAAAGCTCAAAGGGCACGGCAAATTATCCGAGAAAAACGTTGAAGAAGGCCTGCGTCAGGTACGCATGGCGCTTCTTGAAGCGGATGTTCACTATAAAGTGGTGAAACAGTTTATCGCCGATATCAAGGAACGTTCACACGGCCAAGAGGTGATGGCAAGCCTGACCCCCGGCCAACAAGTGGTCAAAATCGTCAACGAAGAATTGACGCGCCTCATGGGCTCCCAGCATGAAGATTTGACGCTTACCGGCCCCCAACCAGTATCAGTCATGCTAACCGGCTTGCAAGGTTCGGGCAAAACAACCACTGCCGGCAAACTTGCTATTTTTTTAAGAGACCTGGGCCGATCACCCTATTTGGTTCCGGCCGATGTATATCGGCCTGCCGCCATCGACCAGCTCAAAAAACTGGGCCGTCAATTGTCGGTCCCCGTATTTCCTTCCACCAACGACATGAATCCCGTACAAATTTGCCTGGAAGCGCGCTCAGCCGCTCAAAAGGAAGGCTGCAATACGCTGCTGCTGGATACCGCCGGTCGCCTGCATATTGATGAAACCCTGATGGAAGAATTAAGCCGCATCAAAACGGCGGTTAATCCTTCTGAAATCCTGCTGGTGGCGGATGCCATGACCGGCCAGGATGCGATCAATATCGCCCAATCGTTTGATAGCGCCCTTAATATCGGCGGGGTTGTTCTCAGCAAGATGGATGGCGATGCACGCGGTGGGGCGGCGCTTTCAATTAAGGCCGTCACCGGCAAGCCGATAAAATTTATCGGTGTGGGTGAGAAACTCAGTGATTTGGAGGTGTTTCACCCGGATCGGATGGCTTCCCGGATTCTGGGCATGGGTGATGTACTGACCATCATTGAAAAAGCCCAGGCGGTAGTCGATGAAAAACAAGCGGTTGAGCTGGAAAAGAAACTACGCAAAAGCCAGTTTACGCTGGAAGATTTTCGGGATCAAATGGTGCAAATCCGCAAGATGGGTTCTTTAACAGATATTATGAAGATGATTCCCGGCATGAATAAGTTTAAGCAAATGAAAAACATGCAAGTTGATGAAAGGGAATTCATCAAAATTGAAGCCATCATTAATTCCATGACACCCAAGGAAAGGCGGCAGCATAACATTATTAACGGAAGCCGCCGTAAACGGATTGCCAAGGGCAGCGGAACCAAAGTGCAAGATGTGAACAAGCTGATTAAAAATTACGCCCAAGTACTAAAGATGATGAAAAAACTAAATAAAGGCGGCATGCGGGGAATCAACCCAAACATGCTGCCGTTTTAAAGGAGAGTTACAATGGCTGTTAAAATTAGACTAGCGCGGCACGGCGCCAAAAAAAGACCGTTTTATCGAATTGTAGCGGCTGATGGCGAAATGCCCCGTGACGGCAGGTTTCTAGAAATCCTGGGAACCTACAATCCACTGCTCGATCCGGCGGAAGTAACCTTGAAAAATGAGCGTATTCGATACTGGATCGATCAAGGCGCACAACCATCGGACACCGTAAAAAACCTTTTGAAAAAAGAAGGATTTTTTGTTAACGCTCAATAAACTGATCGCAGGCCCAATTCTCAACCGCCAACCAAGGAGACGGTGCTATGAAAGAACTGATCGAATACATTGCGCGGGCACTAGTGGATCATCCAGACCACGTATCTGTTGCGGAGGTAGAGGGCAATCAAACGTCAGTATTGGAATTGAAAGTGGCCAAGGAGGATTTGGGGAAAGTTATCGGCAAGCAGGGGCGCACCGCACGCGCCATGCGGACAATCTTAAGCGCAGCTTCGGCGAAAATTAAAAAGCGCACGGTTCTTGAAATTATTGAATAGACTCAAATGATGGTATGGGTAAAAATGGACTTCTCCTGATCGGTAAAATTGTTGGTGTCCATGGCATCAGGGGAACCGTAAAAATTTTATCCCATGCAGAGTCTTGGGAAATTTTTAAACCGGGCGGCACTATCCTATCTAAACACCCCAGCGGTCAAAAAACTCCATACATCATACACAAGGCACGGCCTCATAAACGGGTAGTTCTTATTGATCTGGAGGGCATTACGGATCGGAGCACAGCGCAATCCCTCAGCGGAGCGGAAGTATATATTGAAAAAAAGGTGCTGCCACCCCTTGAAGATGGCACCTATTATTGGGCGGATCTGATCGGATTAGCGGTGATTACCACCACCGGCCGGTCGTTAGGACGCATACAGAAAATTTTACCCACCGGCAGCAATGATGTTTTGGTGGTTAAAAATGATAACGATGAAATACTAATACCAATGATCGAAGCGGTGATCATCGAGATTGATTTAAAGCATCAATGCATACAGGTCAATCTGCCTGAAGGTTTGACTTGACTTTGAGGGGCAGGGCTCACCCCATGGTATTTAATGTCCTGACAATCTTTCCGGAAATGTTTAAGCCATTTTGGGAGCACGGCATTGTCAGACGCGCCATCGAATCCGGTATTATTGCGGGATTCACCACAAATATCAGAGACTTTGCCAAGGGGCGTCATAAGGTAACCGATGATCGTCCTTATGGTGGCGGCAGCGGGATGATAATGAAACCCGAACCCTTGGCAGCGGCGATTCGAGCTGTCCGCAAGCAGGTTCCCGACTCAAAGACCGTCCTCTTAAGCCCTCAAGGAAGCGTCTTTAACCAAAACACGGCACGGGAATTTGCGCAACTAAAAGGGCTGATTCTGGTTTGTGGACGTTACGAAGGTGTGGATGAACGAATCTGCTTAAATTATATCGATGAAGAAATATCCATTGGCGATTTTGTTTTAACAGGTGGTGAACTGGCGGCCATGGTTCTTATGGATGCCGTCACCCGAATGATTCCTGGTGCCCTGGGCGGTGAAAACGCTGCCAACCAAGACTCGTTTGCCGAAGATCGGCTGGAGCATGCCCACTACACCAGACCACAGAATTTTGAAGATGAGCAGGTGCCTTCGGTGTTGCTTTCGGGTGATCACCAAGCCATTGATCGATGGCGGATCGAAACCGCGCTTAAACGCACTTTTCTAAAAAGAAAAGATTTGCTGTTAAAAAGACCGCTTAGCACGGAAGAAAAAGAGATCCTTAGGCAGTGGTGCTTTGAAATCCAAAAAATCATATGCGCCGAATCTGTACATGGCATTGATGCATTACCCGGTGATCAATAAAAATGGTAAGGTTATCGCCTCGGCCATTACCAATTTGGATTTGCATGATATCGCCAGGGTCGCTAAAACATATGGTGTTGAAAAATTCTATGTGGTTACGCCGCTGAAGGATCAACAAGATCTTATTCATCGAATCGTTTCACACTGGACGAAGGGCATCGGTTCACGCTATAATCCAAAACGTCGCCAAGCGCTCGAAACGATTCAGGTTGGAACGACGCTGGGGGAAATTTTGCAAGACATCGCAACGCAGCAAGGTCAAGCGCCAAAAAGCGTGGCAACCAGTGCCCAACCTGCGGGGGATGTTATTTCGTTCCAGGCGATGCGGCAGATGCTGACAAACGGCATTCCGCATCTTTTATTATTTGGCACGGCTTGGGGGCTTAGCGATGCATGCATCGAAGCCGCCGATTATCGTTTGGCATCAATAACCGGCAATACCGGTTACAATCATTTGTCGGTCCGATCGGCATCCGCCATTATTCTGGACCGATTGCTGGGTGGCCGCAACGAGCGGTCATAAAAAAGGAGCAGGAGACATACATCATGGAACAACTAAAACAATTCGAAAAAGAAATGATGCGACTGGACGTACCCGATTTCGCCCCGGGTGATACGGTTAAAGTGCATGTTAAAATCAGGGAAGGCGAAAAAGAGCGTATTCAGGTATTTGAAGGTGTTGTCATTAGTAAGCGCAGTGGCACCACCAATGCCACTTTTACGGTTCGCAAAGTCTCTTACGGAATTGGCGTTGAAAGAATTTTTCCGTTGCATTCCCCGGTCATTGATAAAATAGAAGTGGTGACACGAGGACGGGTGCGCCGCGCTAAAATTTACTATTTACGTAAACTTCGCGGCAAAGCGGCACGCATCAAGGAGCGGCGCATTAATTGAACCAAACTTGATCTAAAACCGATCTATGTTGCGTGTTGGCGCGAGTACCAATGCAAGTAGACACCGGAGTACGGACTCAGAAGACCTCACCGTTTTGAATTTGCTACCGGTTTGATTGTATTTTTGAAAACCATATAAGCTAGCATCAGGCGTCAGGCAAGCTTGGCATCATTGCCAAATTTGCATTGATCGGTATTTATGGGAAACAGCTTTTGGGATTTTGAAAAAAGAGCGCTTGCGCGTGGATTTCAAGCGATTTCTGGAGTCGATGAGGCCGGCCGGGGACCCCTAGCCGGTCCCGTTGTTTCTGCTGCCGTTATCTTGCCGTCATCTTTTCATGCCCCGGGATTGACCGACTCTAAGAAATTGGCACCGAAAAAACGAACTCAGTTTTACGAGCAGATTTATCAGCAGGCGGTTTCGGTTGGCATCGGCATCATTGATGCCATTGAAATTGATCGCATCAATATATTACAGGCATCGCTTCTTTCTATGGTTATGGCGGTGAAGAACCTTAAACCACAACCAGATTATTTGCTCATTGACGGCAAATTTGCCATTGCCGCCGACATTGCACAGGAAGCCATTATAGGCGGCGACCGTCAAAGCATATCGGTGGCTGCCGCCTCGATTGTTGCCAAAGTGTCTCGCGATTGTCTTATGCAACGCTACCATAATGATTTTCCCCAGTTTGGTTTCTCGCAACATAAAGGCTATCCGACCGTGGCGCACAAAGCGGCCATACGCGTCCATGGACATTGCTTTATTCACCGTAAGACGTTCAAAGGCGTCAGGGAATTCGTCTGATCAAGGGCTGTTTGTGGCTTGCTTGGCAGCTAAGGCATCTACCGGGATGGCGTCAAGGGTAATCCACATGAATAATTTCATATTCGCATATTCGATCAGATTGCAGGTAGCCGTGCGGATAGCGGGGAAACGACAGGATGCCTAGCCTTCGTCAATTATTCGGCAAGCAGGGGGAAAACATTGCCATTCGCTTTCTAAAAAAGAGTGGCTATAAAATATTGGTTACCAATTATCGCAACCGGCTGGGTGAAATCGACATTATTGCCCGCGAAAAAAACGTGATCGTTTTTGTGGAAGTCAAGACGCGTCACACCAACCAATTTGGCAGCCCTAAAGAAGCCATAACGCCGAACAAGCAAAAGCATCTTTCCAAAGCCGCGCTGACCTATCTAAAGGAAACAAATCAAATGCAAGCTCAGGCACGATTTGATGTAGTAGCGATTCAAGTCAGCGCGTCTAAGCCTTCAATTGAATTAATTAAAAATGCCTTCGAACTCGCATATGGATGATACATGCCGGAACCAAACCACCGGCACGCTTTATGTAGTGGCAACCCCTATCGGACACCGTGATGATATCACCTTACGGGCTCTGGAAACTCTCAAAACCGTAGACCTCATCGCAGCGGAAGATACCCGCCATACCGCCCGATTTTTGAATCACCATCACATTCAAGGCAAGCTCATATCCTATCATGAGCATAATGAAAACGAACGCACCCCCTGGCTGTTACAAAAAATGAGTGCCGGGCTGGATGTTGCCCTGGTTTCCGATGCCGGAACACCAACGGTCTCAGACCCAGGATATCGACTGATCACGGCCGCCATCGCCAAGGATATGAAGGTCATTCCTTTGCCCGGACCCTCGGCGATTATGGCGGCGGTAAGTGCGGCGGGACTTCCCACCGACGCTTTTGTGTTTGTCGGTTTTCTCTCCAAAAAAAAACAACGACGGTACACTGAAATACAAGCACTGGCCGACGAACAGCGAACCGTTATTTTCTATGAATCTCCTGCGCGCTTGATGACACTTTTGCAAGAATTGATCGAATGGCTGGGGAACCGCAGCGCCGTGCTGGCTCGCGAAATGACGAAGCAACATGAGGAATTTATCCGCGGCAACCTTTCCGATATACGAGACCAGCTTGCAAGTCGCCCAAAAATAAGAGGCGAATGCACCTTGCTGGTCACAGGTTGCACACTGCCAAAATCAGTGTCAATGGAACTGATCCGTCAAGAACTGCAAGAGGGTTTGCGTATGGGGAAGTGCCGTCCTTCCGAGTTGAGCAAAAAAATTGCCATTAAGTATTCGCTTTCCAAGCGCATCGTTTATTCCGAAGCTCTGAAAATAAAGCAACGCCGAAATAATAATAGCCGCTGACCGCGGTTGATGGTCAGAACACGCTCCCGTTTATATAATTGGGGCAAGATGTATTAAGCACACCCCTTTGATCAAACATGACAGGTAGAATTCGATGACATCATCCACGCGCAATTCGTTTGCCGGCGGTTTGAAAAACGGCATTTATCCCATTATTTGCGCGGTACCGGAAAAGAGACAGCATTTAACCGGTAAAGATAAAGTCCAATTTCTGAGTTCCTATGCGCGGCATGCGCTTAGAATATCGGCGGACATGGCTGGCTTGGCTTTGAATAAAATTGAAAAGGATGCCAACGGCGTTCCCTTGCCTTGGCAAGGGATTTATTGGTCCCTATCGCACAAGGCCAGTTTTGTAGCGAGCGTAGCGGCCCTGCAACCAATTGGAATCGATGTTGAGCAACTGAAACCCTGCTCCCAAGCTTTGATGGATCGTGCGGCCAGCGCTGAAGAATGGGCATTGGTTAATAAACGGTCAGATATAATGTTCTTTCGTTTCTGGACGGCCAAAGAAGCCATATTGAAAGCAGCCGGAACCGGCTTCAAGGATTTTTCAAAATGTCATGTAACGGCGGTCAGTGATCATAATCATCTGACGGTGGCCTACCGTCAGCGGCAGTGGCGCATCGAGCATTATTATTTTAATGATCATATTGCCTCAATTGTCAAAATCGATATTCCCATCCATTGGAAGCTTTTGCCTGCCTTGATATAGCCATTTCTTTCAAGCCTTAACAGATGCCTGCTTTGACGCCAATCGTTCATTTTTGCCTACATTCGGATGAGATAATCGAAAGGATAGTATGTTTAACCGGCTTCATCGGGGGGGTCGCCGCTGATCGGATTAAGGCAGGCGTTTTTCTCATGGTCGTCTTTTAAATACTCATAGAGACTGCCGGTATAGGCACACTGATTTATCTCGCGGATTTTATACAGTAGATATTCAATCGTCCGTCCTTCGCCATCAAGCTTTAAGCGGAAAGCGATCAGCCGCTGCAGCTTTTTATCTTGGCGGTGCCGCAATGGAACAACCCCCATCACCTTCTGCAATGAAGCGTAAAACGCGTCATCCAACTCCTCAAGCTCGATGATGTTACGTGGGGGCATCACATACTTCCTTTCATTCTGGTTAACTATTGCTTGGCATCGGTTGAACAGACTTGCATATTGGACGCGCTTACATCCATCCAGGGTTATCAGTGCATATGCAAATGGTGCGGCTATACTTTTCTGAATATTAGCTTGTTGCGCCCCAAACGGTTTGTATACCAGCCACCAAATCTTCCAGTGAATGGTTAGTCGCTAGATTGTTTAAACAAATCGATATTGGTAGCCATAAACTTCTGAATTGCCGTTTTACGATGTAAAATATGACAGAAATTGTCATATGCAAATCTAGGTCGCAATTCCATAATGAATTTTTATAATACTTTCAGATAATTATAATAAATATCGATTCTGGCACGAATGTTGACAGTAAAATGAAGAATCTTTGGGAGGCCCGGTCGCAAACCCGAGCGCCGCGGTTGATTCACTAAAATTTTGCTCGCTAGATTAGACACCGATGGAAGTTGTCTAACATGTGGGGCATCGACCGTCAAACGTGTCAGACGACCAATATTTCAGATGGGAGCACGTAGTATATGACCAATATTAAACACATTGCGCAGCGAGGTGAAATTCGTCAGTATTTGTTAAAAACTATCATGTTGAACGATAAAACCCATCCGACTCTGGATGCCCTCACGTCTTTAGGTTTGCCCAAGGCCTTGATCGCGCGACATCTGGGAATAAACCGCAGCACTTTAAACGCCTATGTGAGTGGCAAACGTAAACTGCCTTTAAAGCATTTAAGCGCCCTTTATCGATTATTGGAAGAATCGGTTGATGTGGCATTAAAAATCAAAATTAATACCAACAATCATGGCCACCGGATTCGATGGCGCTTCTCGAAAGCAACGCCAAAAAATGAGGAAGCTAGGCGTAACGCTAAAATCAGCCAAAACTACCAAACGTTTATGAAAAACGTCAATCGTGCAATTGAGCTCTTAAAACAGCGACCAACTGTAAATAAATAATAGGCCTCTATGTCCTTTG
>JASJAZ010000155.1 GCA_030066785.1 Desulfobacterales bacterium
AACGATATGGATATCGATAGTTTGATTGGCTTTAGCCAGGTTATAGAAGCTAATTACCGTCTGGGATTGTATAAGCGCATCGCCGATATCTGTCTTTTTATTTTAGGTATATATCCGGATTTTGCCGCCGACTACCATCGGTATCCGCTTTCGGGTGAAATGCGACCGCAAATCGGGGCAAAAGCCAAAAAGCGTCTGGCGGAATATGCAAAGACAGGAGCGCATTTTTACAAAGTGGCCGCCGAGCACGGCGCCAGCTCAGAGGCTGAATTATCGGAAGTTTTCCGGCTTTTGCATCAGCATTTTGAAAAGGCCAAAAAACCACTGAATTATATTGCCGATTATTTTCTGAAGACCAAACGTCATGTTTTCTTTGCTTGATACTACTCTCAAAATCCCTTCTTTTTTTCAGTCGTTTTAAGGCCGCAAAGAACCTCGCTTATCTCTGCGAATATTATTTTTTCCGAAAGATAATATCGCCGAAAAGAGCGTTGGCAGATTCCCGGGTATTATCGGAATCGGTCATAATGGCCATACCTGAAATCTTCGGCGGTTCAATACCAAAGGCCTTTTGGTAGTCCTGGTAGATATTGCGTCGTTCTTTTAACCAGGTGTTGAGGTTTTTCGATCCGCTTCTCACAACGACCATGACCACTTCGTCGCTGTAGGCATTGGGCACCATTGTTTCCTCCGGGGCGCGGTTGCCCCAAATATAGGCGATGGCACCAAGCGGCGGATATTCGCCCAGCACAATTCGCAGTGCCTCGTACTTTGCTTGATCGAGTAGGCCAACGCGGTCACGGTCGTATGCGAAGGTAACGTAAATACGGGCGGCGTAATCATCGCCGTCTTTGCTGTGAACATTACCCTTGTTTAAAATGTTTCCTATCTTCCATTCCCACTCAATAATCGGATAGATTTTGGGGTCGATTTTAATTTCCTTAGCAATGCCTGAGGCACTTTGAACACTAGCGGCCTTTACGACCACGCGCCCGCTATCATTCACTAGGCTGTATTTGGTGTGTTGGTTAATTTTTTCGAAGGTCAAAGGCTTCCACCCGCTGGGCAACATATCGCCCGGGCTAGCCGCCGAAAATTGACCGACTTCTATGAAATCTGGCTCCACTTGGGCCCGTGCGACAAGGCTGCCGGCCATCAGGATAAACAATATCCACGACATCAATCGAATAAACATATCGATCGATAGTCTTTGCCTTTGAAGTGTTATCAAGCCTCTTGCCTTCATTGACACCATCATCTGATAACGGCTATTTTTGCTTCAAATTTGCCATATGTACTGCACCCTGATTTAAAACGCCAACATCATTGGTGGGTGAGTTTTGGATATTCAAACAAAAGACCTCAAATAAATATCATAATCATGGTTGGTGCAAACCCAATGAGCGGATTGTTGGCAACCATTATTACTAATACGAAGAGGTTGATTGTAACCCGATCGCACAAATCGACTAAGCTGTCGATTTCAGGACTAAATTTCTAATTGAAAAGTATGTTCAACATGCTATAGCGTTTAATACAGTGATTTAATAAGCTGTTTCTTTGAAATTAACAAAGCGATTGGCAGTGTCTCAATTGTCATCACAAATTATAACTCCAATCATTGAATAGAAAGCGGGGACGATGAAAGCGCTTGTGCTTGAAAAACCCGGCACACCGGATACATTGAAAATGGTTGAGCACCCTTTAATATCTCCGGAACCGCATGAGGTCCGGGTCAAAGTGATGGCGGTAGGGTTGAATCCGGTCGATTATAAAACCGCTCAATGGGGCTGGCCATCCTGGCAATGGCCACATATCCTGGGCCTGGATGTTGCTGGTATTGTGGATGCGGTTGGCGACCTCATTACGTTTTGGAAACCCGGCGACCGCGTTTTTTATCATGGTGATCTATCTAAGCCCGGCGGTTATGCTGAATTTGCCAATGCGCCGGGGCTTATTTTGACGAAGATCCCCAAAAAAGTAACCTTCGAACAGGCCGCTGCCATTCCTTGTGCCGGCTTTACGGCCTGGCAGATTCTAAGTCGGAAGGTCCCAGCCAGAGCCGGCCAAACCCTTCTGGTTCATGCGGGTGCTGGTGGTGTGGGTGGTTTCGGGATTCAATTGGGAAACTATTTGGGCTTGAGCGTTTTCACCACTTGTTCAAAGAACAATTTCGACTTTGTCAAACAACTCGGCGCTCAGCATGCTATAGATTATCAGAAAGAAGATATTACCCATTGCATCAATGCATTAACCCATGGCCGCGGTGTGGACATTGTGATCAACACCTTGGATGAAGACAGCACCACCTCTGACCTGCAGCGCTTGGCCTTTGGGGGACATCTTGCCTGTGTGGCAGGCCTACCCGATTTTAATAAAATCGCGCCCTTCACAAAAGCTTTATCCATTCATGAAAGTGCCTTGGGGGGTGCCCATCTTTCAGGCGACAAAAAATCGCAAGTCGATCTCGCTACCATGGGCGAGGAACTGATAACCCTTGTCGCGGAAGAGAAACTATCGCCAATGCTGACAGAAACGATTGATTTAGCGCAAGTGCCAGCGGCATTAGCACGTCTCTCGCAAAGACATGTCCGAGGGAAAATCGTGGCAAATGTAGAACCTTAATTGCAAAGATTTCCTATGGATTTTAAATGGTAGGTTGAGCCTATCAGCATGCTCCCACTTGGCCAGTATTGCGTTTGAACTGGTAATGTATATGTTATAGATACTAAAATAATGGATATAGGAGGTGAGTTATGGATAATTCAGATTGCAAATTAGAGCGTGTGTCAAATATCACGGTTGGTACCGTACTTTTTATAATGGGACTATTGGCCACATTAATTGGATTTATGATTGTGCCTTTTCTCGGTTTATTGTTTTCCCTGCCCTTAATTATTGTCGCCGGTATATTTTTAATGGCGCCGCGAAGCAAAGCCTGTTCCATCATCGCTGAGAAAGCGCGCGGTTCTATTAAGAGTTAAAAATTGTTTTTAGTTTAAATATTGTTTAGCAGGTTCCAGTGAGTGTTGAAAGAGTATGGGAAAAATGAAAGGGAGCATATTGTATATTAAAGCATTAAGATTTAAGATAAAGAAAAATTCACTCAAGAGGGATATAGAAGCGAAATGCTTTTGTCCCTCTTTTTTGTTGAAAAAGTAATAAACTCATTAATAGCATCAAGATAAATCTTTCCGCCTACCAATGCGCTGTTGTTGTGCCCGCCACCTTGAATCAACTTTAATTTTTTCGCCGATGAAGTAGCCGCATACAAGATTTGTGACATCTCGTAGGGGACCTTATGGTCATTTGTGCCGTGAAGATAGAGAACCGGAACATTCAAATAAGCTACTTTTGATTTCGAATCAAACTGCTGATTGACGATAAACCTGACCGGAAAAACCCTGAACTTTGAAACCAGGTTCGCCATATCAACAATAGAGGTAAAGGTTGCCTCTACAATCAATCCGGCCGCACCGGGGTGATTAACAGCCAATTCAATGGCAATAGCGCCACCCAGCGAATGCCCATAAATGTAGATGCTTTCGGGTGCAATGCGTTTATCGACGACAAGATAAGACCACGCCGCCTCAGCATCTGCATAAAGTTGTTCTTCTTCCGGAAAAACCCCATCGCTCTTGCCATAACCACGATAAGATACGAGCAGTACAGTAAACCCCAAATTGCTAAAGCGCTGGGCGTGTTTGATGTTGGCCTCAATGTTGAGAGCACTGCCGTGAAGATAAATGAGATACTTGTCCGAGGGATAGGCAGGCGGTATTAGCCAGGCATGAATCCGTTCAAAGCGATTATCTTTGTTTTCAGCATCGATATACACATCCTTATACACCAGCCCGTAATCAGAAGGGTTTTTTTCGATCGCACGATCCGGTTGATAGATAAAGTGGGCCTGGCGAGCCCAAATAAATGTCGTGGCGCTCAGGTACAAAATCGATATACCCGCGCAGACCACGACAATGGATAGTTTAATTGCTTGTTTCATATTCTACAAGGTTTTTTTTTAAATTTTCTTCCCCAGATCTACATTTATATACGTAACCAGTTTTGTCTTATTATCAAGGGCAAGCACAAAATACAGAATGTATCATGCCGCCAGTGCGGGTTGATTTTTGATATCCTTAGTTTTGCTCTTCATTTCATTCTGCTTCTTTACATTTTCTGACAAGTTTTTGAGTTCCTCGCCATCGATCACCTCGCTCTCCAGCAGCTGCTTGGCGGTCCGATTCAGAAGGTCGCGATGCGTTTTTAGGATGGTGAGCGCTTTTTCATATTGTTCATCAATAATTGACCGAATCTCTTTGTCGATTAGATGAGACGTCATTTCACTGTAGTCACCGCTCATTTCAGTTTGCATACCTAAAAACTGATTTTGTTTGTTGTGGGCGAAATAGACCTGCCCCAACGTTTCACTCATACCATATTCCTTGACCATGCTTCGGGCGATATCGGTAGCCCTTGAAAGATCGTTGTGCGCACCTGTTGAAATATCGTCAAAAACAATTTGCTCGGCAGCGCGTCCGCCTAACAAGGTCGCAATCCGGTTTAATAATTCTGTCTTTCGCATCAGAAAACGATCCTCGGTCGGCACCTGCATGGTATAGCCCAGCGCGGCAATACCGCGGGGCACAATGGATATTTTCTGAACCGGGTCGGTTTCGGGCAGAGACATGGCAACAATTGCATGACCCAATTCGTGGTAGGCTACAATCTCTTTTTCCTTGGGATTAATCAAACGGTTCTTCTTTTCGAGACCGGCCACTACACGCTCAACAGCTTCTTCAAATTCAGCCATTGTCACTCTACTTTTATTTCTTCTGACCGATAAAAGTGCGGCCTCATTCACAAGGTTGGCAAGATCAGCACCCACCATACCTGATGTCATTCCGGCCAGAACGTCAACATCGATTTCCTCCGCCGCCGTAATGTTTTTCAAATGTACTTTTATAATGTCCCTGCGCCCGATTTTGTCGGGTCGGTCCACCAATATCTGGCGGTCAAAACGCCCGGGCCTCAGCAGAGCTGGATCCAGAATTTCCGGTCGGTTGGTTGCGGCCATCAAAATGACGCCCATATTCGGATCAAAGCCATCCAACTCAACCAGCAGCTGGTTCAGCGTTTGTTCGCGCTCATCGTGCCCGCCAACCGTACCGACTCCCCGCGCTTTGCCTAAAGCATCAAGCTCATCGACAAACACAATACAAGGTGCTTTTTCTTTGGCCTGTTTAAACAGGTCCCGCACGCGTGCAGCTCCCAATCCGACAAACATTTCCACAAATTCAGAGCCGCTGAGGCTGAAAAAAGGCACCTTGCTTTCCCCAGCCACCGCCTTGGCAAGCAATGTCTTACCGGTTCCAGGAGGGCCCACTAGTAAAATACCCCTTGGAATTTGACCACCGATACTGGTAAAACGTTGCGGCTCCTTTAGAAAATCAATGATTTCGACCAACTCTTGCTTGGCTTCGTCAACGCCTGCGGCGTCATCAAAGGAAACTTTGACCTCATCCTCCATGTAAATTTTGGCCTTGTTCTTGCCCAGGGTCATAAATCCACCCTGTTGGCCTTGAAACCGCTTCATGATAAAAAACCATAAGCCCAAGAACAGAAGCACCGGTAAGGTCCATGATAACAGATTAGAAAAGAAATTTGATTGTATTTGTCCCGAATACTCTATTCCGTTTTCATCAAGGATTCCGGAAATATCTGAATCCACCCTTACCGTTTGAAAACTTTCACCGCCTTCGTTTACATTATCGTCGGTAAGCATTTTCCCTCTGATAAGGTTATCCGATACGGCCACCTCGGTCACTTTGCCTTCCTTGGCCAGTTTTAGAAACTCACTATACGAAATTGTCTTTAGCCCGGCATTGGAACTAATGATGTTAAAAAGCATCAACGACAACCATATGATTCCAATGAGTGGCAGAATGCTTTTTTTATTTTGTTTTTGCATTGTATTAACCTTTCAAATGTTTAAATAGCTGCAATCTTGAGCCATTTTTCTTGATTTCCATTGTTTGCGCGGGAATAATCGATCAGCATTATTGGCGGTTTCGATAAGAACCACTTAATGCAAGCACTTCCTCTCTAAATTGATTCATACCCGCATCGACTTGGGTGGGCTGGACCCCGATAGAAAATTTTGTGGGCGTCAGCCCAACTTCAAGGGCATCCTCAATGCGGTCCACGGCAACAAATTTCATCGTATTTCGGACTTCCTCTGGAACGTCATCAAGATCGCGTAAATTGCGTTTCGGTAAAATGACGGTCTTTAAGCCCGCACGATGTGCGGCTAAAATTTTCATTTTAATACCGCCTACCGGAAGGACGCGCCCTCGTAAGGTAACTTCGCCGGTCATGCCTACATCGCTGCGTACTGGTCGGCCACTGAAAAGACTGGCCAGCGTCATTACCATGGCAACGCCTGCCGAAGGGCCGTCTTTGGGAATGGCCCCTGCCGGTACATGCAAATGAATTTGTTTGTCCTCAAAATCCTCTAAACTGATATTCAATGCATCGCTCTGCGCCCGCACATAGCTGTGTGCGATTTCGGCGCTTTCTTTCATCACATCTCCCAACTGACCGGTGAGTTTGATATTACCACTGCCAATCATGCGCGTTGCCTCAACAAACAGGATATCTCCACCTACTGACGTCACGGCCAAGCCGGTGGCGATGCCGGGTACATCAATAGTTTCAGCATCTTCAGACTCAAATTTTTCTTTTTTGAGATATTCTGCGACTGTTTCAGGCGATACAATCACATGCGACCATTCATTGGTTGTCAGATTCACCACGCTTTTGCGACAAATTGAACCGATAAGCCGTTCCAACTGACGAACACCCGCTTCGCGTGTATAGTTAGTGACGATCTTGCGGATGGCCTCATCTAAGAACGTCATGTCATTGTCATTCAAACCATGCTGGCTCAGTTGTCGAGGGATTAAGTGACGTTTGGCAATTTGTACTTTTTCCAGTTCTGTATAACCATCCAGTTGAATAATCTCCATTCTATCTCTAAGTGGTGCTGGAATGGTTTCTAACTGGTTGGCTGTCGCTATAAACATTACATCACTGAGGTCAAAATCCACATTGAGATAGTGGTCACGGAAGGTTGCGTTTTGCGCAGGATCCAACACTTCCAGCAATGCACTGCTGGGATCCCCACGCCAATCTGCTCCGACCTTATCAACCTCATCCAGCATAAATACCGGATTGCGAGTACCAGCCCGTTTGATAGCCTGAATAATGCGACCCGGCATTGAACCAATGTATGTGCGACGATGTCCACGGATTTCTGCTTCATCACGTATCCCTCCTAAGCTGATGCGCGCGAACTTGCGACCCATGGACCGCGCGATGCTCTGGCCCAAACTGGTTTTACCCACACCGGGGGGTCCTGCCAAGCAAAGTATGGCACCCATAGTAGTTGCGTGCGACGTAGCTGTTAATTTATCCTTGTCAGCTCCACGTATCGCCAAGAGACTCCGCACTGCCAAAAACTCCAGGATGCGATCTTTGACATCCTGTAGACCGAAATGGTCCTCATCTAAAATGTTGCGCGCGGCGGTTATATCAGGTTGGTCTTCACTGACATCGTTCCAGGGAAGATCCAATATCCAGTCCAAGTAGCTTTTTACCATGCCGTACTCTGGTGCTTGGGGCGTCATATCTTCCAATCGATTTAGTTCCTTCTGTACTTCTTTGCGTGCCTCATCGGTCAATTCTGTTTCATCCAATTTACGTTGATACTCTTCGAATTCAGACTCATCTCCGTCAGATTCACCCAGTTCTTTTTTAATAGCTTTAAGCTGTTTGCGAAGATAATATTCCCGCTGCGATTTATCCATTTCATCTTTGACATCTGACTGAATTTTATCTCCAATGGCCAGTATTTCTTTTTCGCGGGAAAGGATTGTGATGAGTGTGCGCAACTTCGCGTTTAAGCTGTCTTGTTCCAGTAGTTGTTGTCTTTCTTCCACCTTAACATTGGCGTGGGCAGCAGCAATATAGGCGATGGTCAAGGGGTCTGTAATGCTTGCCAGTTTGCTAATGGCTTCGTCCGAGTTTTTCATAGATAAGGCGAATACTTCATGCATCAGACTTCTTAGCTTACGATGCATTGCTTCTGTTTCGATATTTGATTCCACTACCTCGGGGGCTAGCGCTATTTTAGCTTTAGGGTATGATTCTTCGTCCAGCCAACTCGCTATACGAAAGCGCGTAAGTCCCCTGACCAGTATTAGCATTGATCCATTAGTGGCAGGCGTCACAAAAAGGATCTTGGCGGCTGTACCGACCTCATATACCAAGTCGGATAGTGGCGCACCTTCGATCTTATTTTTTAAGCTAACGATTCCGACGATCCTGTCACCTTTCATAATACTATCAATTTGGCCTGCAAAGTTTGCAGGAATCGCTAAAGTTGAATCTAACAAAGGAAAAACAACCTGCTTGTCAAGTGCCAATATGGGCAGAGAGTTGGGCACAACAGCAGAATGATCATTACTGCTATTGTCTGATATAATGGTCGGTAAATTCATAGCAATCTCCGTTTGATGTTTTGTTTAAGTTTTGTTTAAATATACCTTAAACAACTATTTGACAAAGTCAAACAAAATATTATTATATCTGCATGAAATCAAAAAATTTATTCCCAATAAGATATGTTGTCACTCAGACGGGACTAACGCCTCATCAGATAAGGGTATGGGAGCGTCGGTTTAACGTCGTTTCACCTCAGCGGACAGATTCAAACCAGAGAATGTATTGTGAGGAGGACGTTAAGCATCTGCAATTGCTCAAAAAAGCGGTTGAACGAGGACATAGCATATCGCGCGTAGCGAAATTGCCGACAGTCGAACTTTTACGACTTATAAACAGAAAGGTGCTTGATGCGGCAAGCTCCCCCAGCCGAGTTGCACACACCACATACAACCCTGATGAATATTGCGAGATATCTCTGGCTGCTGTCAAAAACTTGGACAATGCGGGGCTTGAAACAATTTTGGATCAAGCCACCGTGCATTTAACGAAAATAGAAGTGATCACTGGGGTTATCGAGCCTCTTTTTCATCGCATTGGCGAATTGTGGCGAAAAGGTGAATTAAAGATCGTTAATGAGCACATGGCGACAAACATTGTAAGAGCTATTATGTGGGATTTAATAAGATCAACAATTAGCCCGGAAAATGCACCCCGCGTTTTGGTCGCGACTCCTGCTGGGGATCCTTATGAGTTGGGTGCGTTGTCCACCGCTATTGTAGCGTGCGAAGCAGGATGGCATCCGCTGTATTTCGGGCCCAATTTACCTGCTGAAGAACTTGCCGCAGCTACCATACAGACAGGTGGTCGGGCGGTAACACTTAGCATAACCAAATCCTTAGACACCCTCCATCTGAAAAGAGAACTGCGAAAACTGCGTCGCTATTTAGGCAGTGACACCACCATTTTTATTGGCGGACAAAATGCATCTGCTTGCGCTGATTTCCTAGATGAGATTGGGTTGCAGTTTTTGGCGAGCATATCCGAATTAAGGTCAAGCCTCGAATCTCTGGACAGTACCTGATTTTAACGAATCATTGCGACCCGAACTTACACATGGGTGGAAGTGAATTTTAGTCGAACTCATAAAATTGTTAATCATACGGCTGCATGATTAAAATAAGCAGGTTAGTATATGAGCACATCATACACTGACTAACGCATTCAATCGTGCAGCCCTTATTGTCTCAATAGTGATGCGGCAGTTTAGGAATTAAACGAAAAAAGATCAGTGCTGTAACGCACTATCAAAATTACATCCAAAAAAATAGAAGCACGGCAGGTAAAATTTGGATCAGAAGTATATTGGTCAGCCAGGAGAATGCAACAGAAATTCATTGCGATTTATTAATTATCTGCTGGAACCTCACACAAATACTGCTATTTTCTAAACTATATTTTTTTCACGGAAAATATTAGTTAGAAAATTGCGTCTGAGATCTTCAACCCTGTTTTCAATTTCACTAAGCAGGGTGTGTTGGTCCTAAATATCGGGACAGGCTTTCTCTGTTTGGCCCAATCCTGCAGTGTCAATCTTGCGCATCACGTCACAAGGCTGCACTTTTAATGAGCACATTTGCAATCCATTTGCTTACATTAGATTTGTATGTCCGTGGGATATCTCTCTTCTTAAACTCTAGTTAGAGTTTAACGGAAAGAAAAGGTTACATCCCTCCCACAGCAGGTGCCAAGCCAATATTGTCGCCATCGGACAGCACAGTGGCAAAATCAGCCTTGCGACCGTTTACAAACGTTAACTTGATATCTTTTTTTACGATTCCCGCACGCTGCACCAGATCATTTACAGTCTGGCCGTCGGCTAGTTCGTAAGCGGTGCTGTTTTTGTAGTCACAAGAATCTGGATCAACCAGAGTTGCAAAGCACTTCAAATTTACTTTCATAGCAATCTCCCTTTGAAATGAATTTAAATTAGTTATTAGTTAATTATTGTGCAGATTTCAAAATTTTCAATAAGTAATATTTGAGAGCAGAACAATAGTCTAAAACTGCCATTAGATAAGTCACAACTCGCCAGTTTTTTCCTATTCAAAACTTGTCTGAATTGTATACCGTACATATGGTACGGGCTGGGTAATTTTGATTTCGCGTGACAGAACTCTTGAATCTTCAAAAACTTACCCAGAATCTGACGTGACATATCAAAAGGTCGGAAATGAAAAACTCTACTAAATCCAAAATCCGCGGAGCCCTTTTCGGAATGTTTATCGGTGATGCCCTGGCAATGCCGGTTCACTGGTATTACAACCGTCAAGCTCTGAACGAGGATTACGGCTGGGTGCAAGATTTTTTGGCCCCGCGCAATCCACACCCCGACAGCATCCTCTGGCGGTCTAAGTATATGGCGCCAAACAGCAAGGGCAACATCCTTCATGGTCAGGCCAAATTCTGGGGACAAAAAGGCATCCACTATCATCAGCATTTGAAAGCCGGTGAGAACACCTTGAATCTCAAAATAAGTCGATTGCTGATTGAATCTTTAATAATGAAGAGCGCCTACGATTCAGATGATTTTTTAAAAAGATATATCGCTTTTATGACAACACCCGGCAACCATCAGGACACCTATGTTGAAGAATGTCACCGCAATTTTTTTACAAATTATGCCAAAGGTACGGCGCCTGCCAAATGTGGGACAATTGAAAAGCACATCGGCGGGCTGGTGGGGATAATCCCTATTGTTGTCTTTTACCGTAAGGAACCGGCAAAAGCTCATTCGGCGGCACTAGCGCATTTAGCACTAACGCATCCCGGACCCAAGATGGAAATGGCTGGATCATTGGTAATTGATCTTTTACTGCAAGTGCTCAACGGTGCTACCGTCAAGGATACCATTCTGGCAAACATCCAGGGGCAAAAGAATCCGCTGCTGGGATATCCTTTTGTAAAATGGCTTGATCTGAAGGATGAAGCGGTTATTGGTCCGCGTTTCAGCACCGCCTGTTATGTAGAGGACTCAGTTCCGGCAGTCATTTACTTGGCCTTGAAGTACCATCATGATCCGGAAAAAGCATTGATTAACAATACCAACCTGGGAGGTGACAATGCCGCCCGCGGTTCGGTCCTGGGAGCGATTTTGGGTGCTGAGCAAGGCCTTGAGCGTTTTCCGCGTCGTTGGATTGAAGGACTCCTGGAGCCACCGCCGGATCTGTTGCCCCACTAATTTTGGAAACAATCGGGTATTTATGACTTCTTTTAAATTGAGGTAGCGATTCGATTACGCTCGGGCCGCCAAATCCTTAACGATCTGTTCGGCTGTTTGACGGCCGGAAAGCAGCGCCCATTGAATGCCGGGAACACTGTGATATTCGCCACAAACGTAAATGTCGGGCCTGATCTTGCCGGACGGCACAGTGGGATCAGGCATGGGTGGTGCTTGGGCGGGCAGTCCGTGAAGAATACGATACGTCTTTAAATGCCGCCATGTTTCGACTGTTGCACCAAACCATTGCATTAGTTCCTGTCGTACGGTGGTTTCAACTTTTTCAATGTCTGCATCAAGATGTCCGAGCACCACGGCATTTATCAGACAATTTCCCTCCGGCGCATAGGATGGGGCCACGATGCTTGGAACCGTCAGGCTGTTGATCCAGCCGTTTTCGTTCCCGTTAAGAACAAGATATGGCTCGGGGATGGGTGGTGTTTTGGCTGCATAATAGAGACACCATTCACCGTGCGATGCGGTCACTTCAGAATCTCCCAGCAAGCGGGCTGTTTCCGGCCCCTGAGTTGCCAGCACCACCAAACGCCCTTTGATGATTTCACCTGTAACCAATTCGACGCCTCCCTTATCGACCGATTTCACTTTGTTACCAGTGCGAATAGCGCCGTCCGGTAAATTTTCAGCGATTTGCGCCGGGATGGCGGCCATCCCCTTGGCTGGAAGGGCGATATCGCTCTCTGCAAATATGCGCAAAACGTATCGGAACACCCGGCTGGATGCCATAATATCAGGATCTAAACAGACGCCCCCAAAAAAGGGCTTAAAAAAACGCTGGATCATTTTTTCCGAAAACCCTTCCGCTTTTAAAAATGTTATTGTCGGCTGATCCGGGGCATGAAAAATCTGCGATACGCTGTTTCGGCGCGCTCGAACGGTCAACCGTAACATCCGCAAGCGGTCTGCGAAGGTTCCAATGGGTGCCGTCAGAGTACTCCAAAGATCCCGGGGTCGGCGTTTGGGATCAGCAATCCGAAAAAAGGTGCTGTTAGTGCGAACAATAGCTCCCGGAGCAAAAGATTTTAGCTGGAGGTGGTCATAATCTAGCATACGGCGAGCCTCTGGGTAAGCGGTCTGCAGCACCTGAAACCCGTGGTTTAATAGAAAACCGTCTACCTTATCGGTTTTCAACCGACCGCCGATGCGAGCATCGGCTTCGAGTACTAAAAACGATACACCATTTTTCTTAAGATGCACTGCGCACGCCAATCCCGCCAGGCCGGCGCCGACGATGATGACATCAACATTTGTCGATGGCATGTAACCTC
>JASJAZ010000150.1 GCA_030066785.1 Desulfobacterales bacterium
GCCGTCTTTACTAACAGAGAGTGCCAGAAATGCCACCGCAATCTGCTAAACATGCCATATAAACGCGGCGCCATGCTGGCTCACCGCTCAGTGTTGTATGCCAAACCGGGATATGAGAAAAAATGCATCGATTGTCATTATGACCTGGTGCATTCTGATAGAGGCCTGGTGATGTTTCGCCAGACACGCAAAGTGCCATATCAGGCCAAAGGACTCAGACAGCTTTAAATCCGTTTTTGGAGATCTTTCTTTTTAAAACATCAAAAAAACTGAAAGGAGCAGGACCCATGAGGCGAACATTGCTGTTTCTCACTAGCGGCTTGCTGTCCATTGGTCTGATTGTCATGGCAGCCCTGGCCCAGCAGCCCAATTTTGCCAAGGTTAAGGAATACCGGATCGAGCGCAGCGTGCCACCGGAAGCCCAGGCATGTATTGAATGCCACCGCGTAACGACACCCGGTACTTTTACAGACTGGGCCAGGAGTCGCCATGCCAACGCCAACATCACCTGCCTGGACTGCCACCTGGTCCAGCCCGGTGACCGGGACATCGCCCAGGACCATGAGAAGTACTATAGCCGATCGGATATGCCTTGGGGCGAAGCTAAATACAAAATGCCCATCGCCTCGATTGTCACGCCCAAGGACTGCTCCCGCTGCCACCCAGATGAGGCCACCCAGTACAGTAAAAGCAAACATGCCAATACCATCGAGATCATGTGGAAGATCGATCCCTGGCTGAACAAGGGTATGAACTCAGATAATGAACGCAAGACCGGCTGTTTCAATTGCCACGGCACGGTGATCAAGATTGACGAAAAAGGCAAGATCGATCCGGCCACCTGGCCCAACGCCGGGGTGGGTCGGCTCAACCTGGACGGCAGTAAAGGCTCTTGCACATCGTGCCACACGCGCCACCGCTTTTCCGTGGCCGAAGCCCGGCGTCCGGAAGCCTGCGACCAGTGCCATTTGGGCCCGGACCATCCCCAGATCGAGATTTACGAGGAGTCCAAACACGGCACGATCTACCACGCTTATCAGGACGAGTATAACTTCAACGCCGCCGGCGGCACCTGGACCCCGGGCGTGGACTACCGCGCGCCCACCTGTGCGGGATGCCATATGTCCGGATCCGGCAAGGAGCCCACGAGCCACGACGTGACCCAGCGGCTATCGTGGGAAACCCAGGCCCCGCTCACGGTGCGTCCCCAGGACTTCAAGCCATTCCCATCCGGTACCAACTGGCAGGACGAACGCCAAAAGATGAAAAACATCTGCAGCGCCTGCCATGGTGACTCATGGATTAATGATTTTTACGATGGTTTTGACAAAGCGGTGGAAGAGTACAACGAGGTTTATTTCAAACCGGCAAAGGCCAAACTTGACGAGCTTTACGAAAAGGGCCTTTTGGACAAAACCAAGTTTTTCGATGAACGTTTAGAAGTCGAATACTATGAATTGTGGCACCATGAAGGCCGACGGGCCCGCATGGGTGCGATGATGATGGCACCTGACTACGCCTGGTGGCACGGCTTCTACGAATGCAAACTGCGTTTTGCCAACTATATGGAGGAAGCCAACCACCTAATTGAAACCGGCAAGAAAGCTTATGTCGCCAAGGATTTTCCCAACGCGACTGGAGACACCCAGCGACCCAAAGCCATATTCAAAGAATAGCGTCGTTCATCTTGGCACCAAAACCCTGCAGCCCGAAATGGCTGCAGGGTTTTTTATTTCAATTATGTTTTGCCGGTTGCCTGTTGAGCCCGATGAGGCTGATTGAATTTTATTTTTCGAAAAAGCTGGTTTCCTGGCCATAAAACGTCACTGTTTGCCAGATTATATGAGGGCAATTTAGCATGAGCCATCGATTGCCAAATCCTGCCAAGAAGCTAACCAATGTAGCCTAAATCTGCGTACAAGCATACCAAAAAATCCGTCAGGCTAATGATAGCGTGATAGTTGTTAGTACTTATAGCAGAAAAATAATTAAAATACCGGGGCAGTAGCAGGTGTTTGTCCCATTTAACACAATTCGGTGTTTTAGCGTAAGAGACGCTCTATTGATCTGGGACGAGAATCGACGATAACAGGATTTTGATCGGAATTGAAAAGTGCTTGAGCGGAAATCTGAATTGGCTTAAAAAAGGAGGATGGGGGAAACTATTTAAAAGTTCGCCGCTTTTCTTCAAGCTGCAGGTCGAGGTTTTTCAACTTTTCAATTGTTTCCAACAGGGTTAGATTATTGTTGACAAGTTGTTGAATCACTTCGTTTAGAGTTTGGTTCTCTTTTTTAAGTTGCGCCATCTGAATTTTAAGCTTTTTGATTTCTTTGGCATTTTTGCGCCCCTTTGAACTGAAGCGTTTCATTTTCTTATTTTCCCGCATCAGCTGTCGGTAACCGCTTTTCAGTTGCTCTGTTTCGGAATTTAACGTTTCGGTTTCCAGGATTTTATGGTTCATCTCGCGCAAAGCAGTGAGCAGATTTTGAACACTATATACGGCCGCTTTATCCGGATCTTCGCTGGTGTAGATTTCCAGATGTTTCAAGGCTTTGGAATAATCCAATTCGGGATTTTTGTAACTTGAATAGAGCAAGGCCAATTTCAGGTGGGTATTGCTCATGGCATCCGGGTTACTGGTATCATTCTGCATTTCTTCTAAAATTTTTATTTTTTCAGCATATTCCTCGGGTTTTATCGTTTCGATACCATTGGTAAGATCAGATGCACGGCCAGATTGATTCATGTGGCTGCAGGCGCTAAACCAGACTAGGCCTAAACACATACAGATTGTTTGAATGGTAAGCTTTGGGCCCATCATTGGGTTAACTCTTTTTTCCCGGCTTGCTTTTTTTAAACATGATCAAGTTATTGTCTGGGGCTGATTTATCGGCAGATTTGC
This sequence comes from Desulfobacterales bacterium, assembly GCA_030066785.1. Lineage (GTDB taxonomy): Bacteria > Desulfobacterota > Desulfobacteria > Desulfobacterales > JASJAZ01 > JASJAZ01. The sequence goes on from JASJAZ010000150.1 coordinate 2,904, forward strand.
TCCGTTGATCGGAGACATAAATACTTTGCGGCAGCGATTTGGCATGTTCTTTTATTTCGGCGGCAATTTCACCGATGCGTATGTGGTTGTCAATCTTGCGTTTCTGATTGGTTACCACCGCAATCGAAATCGTAGCGATGGGAAACGCGACTTTTTGTCCTTGTCGGTTTTCGCCAAGGATATGGCCGCGCTTGCGGTCCGTCGGATCGTAAAATTCTGGAATGGTGTTGTCAAAACATTCAATAATATATTTACAAATAGGTTCAAAGTGATCAGGAGAGGTGATGAAAACAAAATCATCGCCGCCGATATGTCCGACGAAATCATCTCCCGAACCGCATTTGTTCACCGCCTCTTCAATAATGAGGGCGGTGGTCTTTAAAAAATCGTTACCCTTGGCATAACCGTAACGATCATTATACGATTTAAAGTTGTCCACATCTACCAGGCCAAAAGCCAATGGTAATGCATTGTCAACACGCTGTTTGAGCATATTTTCGATGGTCACACCACCGGGCAGTCGTGTGAGCGGATTGGTGTCGAGAAATCGCTCTTCGAGCTGCTTCAAGCGTTCGGCCATCATAACAAATGCTTGGGCCAGATCACCCAGTTCATCCTTATTTTGAATTTTTGGGCGATGATCAAAATCGCCCTCGGAAATTTTTTGGGTAGCCGATTTCAGTTTTTTAATCGCCCCAGAAATGTTGCGGGTAATCAGAAAGGTGGCCGCTACCGAAAAAATGAAACCGGCACCACAAAAAAAAGCAACCAATTTAAAGGCCGTACCACCAATAGCACTGGTTTGGGCTGTTTTTTGGTTCACTTCTTTTTGGGCCGAGGCGGTCATTTTTTTAATGACACTGATAATGTTTTCTTGTTGCGCTTTTATTTTGTTCTCAATGTCATTTGAAAAAGAAGAGGTTGGATTGCCAATATAGTCCATTCCTCGGATCAAGATTCGTTCATATTCCTGGTGTAAGGCCTGGAGACGAATGATTGGAAAGTGTTGCGTATTCGGCAGTTTAAGAATACTCTCCAGCACCTGATTGAATTCTTCGCTGCGCTCCCAAAAAAGCTTTAAAATTTCAGACGTGCGCAAAATCACATACCGCTGGGCATAAAGCTCTTGAGCCAGGAGCGCTTCAATCATTTTATCCGATGCCTCCAATACAGGCACATCGGTTTGCAAGATACTTTTATTGATTCGATTTAGTTGATCGAGATGAATAAGGGCAAAAACGGAAATAATAAATATGAGGGCCAGCATTGAAATATATCCCACAAGCATTTTCCCCGCGATTCTAATACGCAGAAAATAAGAAAATGCGTTGCGCAATACCCCATGCTGAGGCATTGTCTCATTCTCTAAATAATTCCGGTTGTTTTGCATGATCCCAGCGCGCTGTTTGATAGCTGCAAAAATGCCGTTATTTATTAAATTTATTATAAAAAATCCTATTATGTCAGCCTAATTTTGTCAAGAAATGCGGCCGAATGTGAACCAATCGGTGATAGCTTAAAATGATGTCGAATTCATTTTAATGAAGGAATTTAAAAGCTTGGATTGCCGGCGGGAATTAATCGGTGGATTGCTTGAATTACCGGTATTGTTCGTAAAACTGTTTTTAATACCTTAAAGGACCTCATGCGCCGAAACGATGTCAACAGCAGGTCATGCCGCTTAAATTTTTAGCCGTTCTATTTTCCTGAATTTACATCGGATTTAATTGTTGTTTGGCCCGCTGATAGGTTTCTGATATTGTGTCAAAATCAAAACCGCGCTGTTTCAAAAATCCGTGGATTTTGTTTTTAAGGTTCATTGCGTCCAGGCTTTTCCATTGTTTTAACCTGTGGTTAACAAGTTGCCAGGCAGCGGCGCAATCATCATAATCAGCTAATACGTTTAAGATAACATCCCGGTCGATTCCTTTTTGTTGGAGTTCGTGGCGCAGCACGATAGCACTGCGTGGTTTAAAACGCATGCGGTCATTGCGCCAGGCCCGGGCAAAAGCGTCATCATCCAGGTATTTTTCTTTGATTAGTCGCGCAATCACGCAATCAATCACCGGCAACTTATATTCTTTGGCACGCAGATATCGTTTCATTTCGTCAATACTGCGGAGTCGCAAGCTTAGATAGCGGAGGGCCCGATGATAAGCGCTTCGATTTTCTTCTAAACGCTTGAGGGCATCAATCTCGGATGTGGATAATGACTGGCCGACACGTAAATCGGGTACCAATGATTTTTCCATGGAAAACGCATACCGACCGTCTATAAAAATGCTGAGCCGGACATTGTTGCTTTTCTGAGGTTTCAGACCGGTAATGATACCTGGCATCATAAGCTTGCTTCGCATATTGGTGTGCCGCCATTAAAATGCGATTGGCAATCACCCAATACCAAATACTAGCAGTTAAAAAATAGATTCCGATATGAATTGGCCACTATTTCTGTTGGACGGTATAGCCCTTTGATTTTAGTAGGGCAATGATACCATCATCGCCTATCAAATGCCCGGCGCCAACGATAATCATTACATTGCGGTTTCCATCGACCCATGTTTCAATGGTGTTTAACCAGTTTAGATTACGGTCCAAAATAAATTGATCATATACCGCCGGGTAATCGTGAAAACTTGCAAGAATGATGGATTGCAGCACCTTGGTATTGCCTGTTTCCCAAGCCTCTACCAATTGGGGCGCTCTGGTTTCAATCAAGCTCAAATCCCGAAGACTTTGTTCTAAAAAAGCCTCCTGATTTTCAGGGACCATTTGAGTTAAAAGGTCGATTTGATACTGAACTGGTTCTAAGTACACGATGCTTTTGGCATCCTGCTTGGCGCGGTGAAAAAAATGATTATCGATGCCGTATTCCGGTTTGAAACCCAAACGTTGAAATTCGCTCATTGTGAGCATTAGCGCGCCGAGCCAAGGTTTCATGCGATCGAATTGAGCCATGGTCAACCCCAAATCCGTCACTCTTGCATTTATTTTTGCGTAAGCCTCGGGGGAAATATGATCGGCAAGACGTTGGTTGTTTTGATAAAATCCCTGCATCAGCATCTGTGACTGAACTGCGGGGCTATTCATTTTTTCGATGTCTGTCTCGAAAACAATCATCTGACTGGCGGCATAGGCGGCCTCTATCGGTTTGGCGAGTGGGTATGCATCACTTTTAAGGATGTGCAACGACCCCAGCAAATAGATCGTGTTTGTTCCAGCCGTTAAGGTCCATAGACAATTTTTATGCCTTTCTGATGCCTGGCCTTTTGATAATGGCAAAACGATGGTCAGAAAGACCACAAGGACGATTAAAAGCCTGGTAAAAAAACGATGGTTTACGGCGCTACTTGGTTGGGAATAATTCATTCATCAATTCCTATCATAGATAATGGTTATTGCCGATATCAAATTATTACAAAATCATGGAGATTTGGATGCGGCGCTCACTAAAAGCGATTAAGATGCATCCGCTGCCTCGCTCTGCAATAATGTAGGGGGTAGAGTGTCTAATACGGTCAATGCCGCCAACAATTCATCAAGGTTAGAGATATTAATTAAACAATGTGAATATGTTTCGATTAAAATGATGGCTTTTTTCGCTAAATGTTTAGCCGATTGCAGCCGGTCGGCTTCTAAATGAACATATACGCCCGCCGCTTGGATGAGGCCTTTAAGTGCTTGTTTTTCCGCCCCGGCGGTTTGTTGCCAAATTGATTCAAGCAGTTCGTGCATTTCAAAGAAAAGTTGATGGTTCCACAAGATAATTGACTGTGCCAAGGTTAAGTGTAAATCGTTTTGCGTAATTGCTTCAAATACTATTTGAAAACGTTTGATACGATCGATGATATAGTTTTGGTATTTTTCTTCTGGATATTGCTGCAGGAGTTCATTGGCAGTCAACTCATAAGGCTCAGCACTGCTTGTTTGCAGAGCTTGCATGAAGGTTTCCGAAAGCCGGTTGCGAATATTACGCGCCTTGCGATCAGAAAATGGGTCAAAATTTTTCATTGCAGTCGTTGAATATTGATTTCTTCCATTTTGCTTTTAACAATATTCGGCATATTTGGTCTGATTCGGAAACCATTTTTGCATGGCGCTGATGTTTTTAGTGGAAACCAGCCAATCAATCGCCCTTTCGGTGTCAATGGGAATTATCGTTTCAGCACCGCGTATGTCCCCGTATAGAAATAGTTGCCCTTCAGGGGTTTTATAAAGGCTATCCCTGTAATCGATTTTGGCATCGTCAGGATGCTCGTTGCTGTCATAGCTGGCCAAAAGGGTAGCGGTTCCGGTATCGTAAATTATTCCCTCAATAGTGGTTTGCATATGTCTTTTTCCTTAAGGTTGTCGTATTGTCCGCAACAATGGTAACCCTCAACAATTAAGTGCTGCCAGGATGCGGCTTTCTGGTTATGGAATACGGTGTCGTTTCTGATCTTGACTTTAATTTCTGAAATAGAAATTGTTTTATATTTTTTAATATTGTTTGTCTAAATTATATCTGTAACCGAGATGTGGGAGATATTCGTCACCTGTCATCTCATTTAATGTGACGTTGCTATCAGATGTTGCAACATAAGCATTTTTTGAAGAACGTATAGGTTAAGCCAGCTTCTTCACGTCAACCTCTAAGATTGTATTGAAGCAAAGGCCGTTTAAGCAAAGCACGGGTTGCATTGATTTGAATTCATCATACAGTTGCTTTAACAATGTCGATAATTTTGCGCGAAGTGTATTCGCCCACGTCGGCCAATGCATCAATCGGAAGAAATTTGTTTGCATTGCTGGAATAAAGACACGTAGCAGATGCAGGGAATTCTTCATCTGCCCGATAGAAGATATAGCATAATGCTACCTTGGGCAGTGGATAGCAGAGAAAGGTGAAATCACCGCTGGGCGCGTTTGATGATCGCTCGCTGGTTATTATACTCAAGATCAGATCGAGGTTTTGTTCGACCGCAGCGACATGGGGAACTAAAAGCATTTCGGTATGTGTTCTAAAAGCGCCCGCGTAGGGCATGCTGTCCGGGAATTCTTTGTAGGCGCGCAACGGCTCAATTCTAATCGGCTCCGGCGATGCATGCAATCCATAGAGCGAGATAACAATACCCAACGGCCCAGTTTCTTTTTGATCATTTAAAAAGATGCCATCCGATGCAATACGGCAGCTTTCACCAAATGCTTGGAAACCATAGCCATCATTTTCTTGGCGAGAGGGCAACGCCGCTTCAAGATGGGTGGGTGTTTTAGCAAAGATTTGCTTTAAATTAGATTCAATGATCGTGGAATAGTTCGACGACATCTCACCAGCACCCTTTCGGTTTTTAATCAATATGTTAGGGTGACCGGGCAATAGACTCACGGAGGCATTTTAACAACTTGATCCCAATTTGCAATAGCCGTCACGGGCCTTCACTTGTCTAATGGTATGCGTAAGGGCGCAGGACTGATTGTATGAGCCGAAGCTGAGATTATGCTTTTTTTCAAATCGTTAGAATTTTCACTAAAGTCGTATCAATTAATTCCGATAACAGACCATACAATCGGAAGGGCAGTTGGAGCGAATATCTGATCTGCGGACCTGAAGTGAACCCTTCCGATTGTTTTTATAAGAAGTATGATGAAACGATTGCTGCATGCGCCTCTTTTATGTTGTCGGTTCGTCCTTCCTTTTATTTTGACACGCCTTTGGCATCTTGCTAAAGAGTTTGCCTAAATTTTTTAAGGTTAATGACTATGCACCATGTTTTGTTCGTCTGTACGGGCAACATCTGCCGTAGCCCGATGGCGGAGGCGTTGTTAAAAAATAAGCTGCCGGTGGATTTGCAGCCTTTGATTGAGGTCAGTTCTGCCGGTACGCACGGCCTCTCTGGGCAGGCGGCCGCCAAGCGTGCTATCAAGGCTATGAAGGCCCAAAGCATTGATTTGTCCCATCACCGTGTGCGACAACTCGATATGGGAATGGTTGAACAGGCGGACATCATAATAGCCATGGAGCGTTATCATGCCACCCTCATTGAACAATCCGGTTCAATTGCCGCCAATAAGGTTTTTTTAATGAGTCAATTCGGCAAGAATTCCAACCTGATGGATATTCCTGATCCCTACGGTGAAAAACTAGCGCAGTACAAAAAGTGCGCGCGCTTGCTGGAGGAGTGTATTGAAGGCTTGATTCCGTTTCTCACCTCAAAAATAGCCTCTTAACTCACCGAGAGCTCTAATAGCTTTCTTGTTCAATGCCTATTACAGCAGTCTAACTACTTGTATATTCTATGATTGGTTGTGATTTTATTATTGCCATCGAGGGTTTCTTTTGCTAAATGACCACCTGGTCATTTATTTGGAGTGGAGTTTAGCATGGCTTTGCCACAATCGGAAACCAGATTATTTCTTCAATTGGCCCCGGCCAAACAGCAGCGCATTCTCAATGCCGCGATTCAAGAGTTTGCCGCAAAGGGCTACGGTAATGCCAGCCTTAACCGGGTTGTCCAAGAGGCACGCATTTCTAAGGGTTCGCTGTTTACGTACTTTAGAAACAAAAGCGGCTTGTTTACCCTTGTTTATCGAATGACCCTTGAAAGGGTGAAAAACTACTTGCGCGCTGTGCGTGATAACAGTCTTGATGATGATTTTTTTACACGTCTGGAAAAGATTCTGCGGGCGGGGGTGCAATTTATCACGGATCATCCACATTTGGCCCAAATTTACTATCGCTTAATCTATACGGGCGATGCTCCCTACCAAAAGGAATTCTTAAAGGATATTCATCGCGAATCTCTGGATTTTATGGAATCACTGATTGAGATCGGCATGGCACGCAATCAGATCCGCGCAGATATTGATCTGCCGACGGCTGCGTTTATTATTGCGAGTGTGCTCGATCGTTTTTTGCAGTCACATCATTTTCGGTTTACAAATACCGCTTGCAAATTGGGTGACGCTACGCCAGCCCAAACAGAGTGCTGGATCAAAAACGTTATCGATATATTTAAATATGGTCTGCTAAATTCTATCGATTCAGCGCGCCATGGAGAGGTAAATAAGACGGATGCACAGTAGACTTTGTGTTTTCAAAATGTTGCTAGTGGCCTGCGCGGTGATCATGAATGTGGGACTCATGATTGAACCTTGCAAAGCATCGGATGCGAATTTGAATACGTTGCGTTTCGGAACACTTCCAGTTGTGCATGCCTTGCCACTATACGTTGCTGGGGAAAAGGGGATTTTCAAAAAATATGGTCTTCAGGTCGAACTGCTTGCATTTAATTCCGGTATGGAAAAAGACGTGGCGCTTAGTGCAAAAGAAATATCAGGCTATTTCGGTGATATGTTAACTCCCATCGTGTTGTGTGCCAATCAAATGCCGGTTCAAATGGTGGCAACCACCTTTAACACCACCGGCAGTCAGCGAATGTTTGCTATTTTGGCGGCGCCTAACAAAACGGCAGATAGCCTTGCGGATTTGGCCGCTGACGGCGTTGCGGTTTCCTCAAATACCGTCATTGACTATGTCACCAGCCACTTGTTGGCCCATCGAGGGATCAGGCACGGCGCATACCAAAAAATTGAGACCAAGAAGATTCCTATCCGTTTCCAGATGCTGTTGAGTAATCAAGTTCCCGCAGCCACTTTGCCGGAGCCGTTGGTTACGCTGGCCGAGATAAAGGGTGCCCGTGTTTTGGCCGATGATGCTGGCAAAGGTATCACACCTACGGTGTTCGCGTTTCGGGCTGATTTTTTGAAAAAGCATGCCGATCTCATAAAATCATTTTTAAAAGCGGTGCAAGATGCGGCGGCATTTATTGCCGCCTATCCGCAAGAAGCCCGGTTCATTATGAATCGATTCTGTCGCGTGCCGGCACCGTTGCAAAAGAATTTTGCAATTCCTGCCTTTCCGAAGCTTGCGGTACCGGACCGGCAGCAGGTGATCAACACCTACACTTGGCTGAAAGAACGTGGCATCATTAAATCGGATTTGACATATTCTCAGATGGTAGCCGATGAATTCATTCCCTGACTTATTGCGGGTCGAAGGACTCTGCAAATCATTTACCAGCAATGGTACCACCAAAAAGGTTCTAACGGATGTTTCCTTCCGTTTGGGGTATTATGATTCCATAGCCGTCGTTGGCCCCTCGGGCTGCGGTAAAAGCACGCTTTTATTAATTGCCGCCGGACTGCTAAGGCCGTCTGCAGGGTATGTGCGGTTTGAAAAAGATATCTGCAGGGAACCGAATAACAAGGTTGCAGTCGTGTTACAGGAGTATGGATTGTTTCCGTGGAAAACCGTTCAAGAAAATATCATATTAGGTGCACGCATGCAGCATATTCGTATCGGGGACGATGTGTTGCGCGACGTAAAACACGAGCTTGGCATCGAAGGGCTCGATTATTTATATCCGCACCAACTTAGTGGTGGTCAACGCCAACGGGTTGCGTTGGCAAGGGCCTTACTGTTGCAACCCAAATTGCTGATGCTGGATGAGCCCTTTGCCGCCCTGGACAATATAACCCGCGAGCGTCTGCAAAACCATTTACTGACACTTTTCACCCATCATCGCTTCAGTTTTCTGTTGATTACCCACAACATCGAAGAAGCGGTTTTTCTCGGCCGCCATATTTTAATCATGGACCCCCAGAGCGCGGGCATCAAAACAATAATTGAAAATCAGAACGCCGGTGCTGAAGCGTTTCGAGAATCTCCGCAATATTTTGATCAAGTGAAACGGGTGCGGCGATCTCTTCAGGCGAAGTCATGAAAAAAGTCACAACGGCTATGACGTACGTGCTGACGTTTCTGGTGGTGATTGCTGCTTGGCAAATTGCCTCGCTGATTATCGGTGAAATGATTTTACCGGGACCGCTGCCCACTTTGTCGCGTCTGCTGCAGGTAATTGGGCACGCGGCCTTCTGGGAGCATATGCGTGCCAGCGTCTGGCGTATCATTGCCGGATTGGCACTGGCCTTTATTACCGCGGTTCCACTGGGTTTGATGTTGGGCAGCAGTCCGCGACTCGATCGAATGTTTACACCCTTGATTTATTTAAGTTATCCGGTGCCGAAAATTGTTTTTTTACCCGTTGTACTGCTATTGTTTGGGCTGGGTGATACCAGCAAAATTATTCTCATCACCCTGATTATCTTTTTTCAATTAATCATCACGACGCGTGACTCTGCCCGTCAGGTGAGTACGGCGATGATTTACTCATTTAGGTCGCTTGGGGGTAACCGCTGGCATTTTTTTAGACATATTATTTGGCCGGTGAGCCTGCCGGGAATATTTACTTCCCTTCGGATCGGCATTGGAATAGCGGTGGCAGTTCTTTTCTTTGTGGAATCGATTGGGACGCGTCGTGGAATGGGATTTTATATTATAGACGCTTGGGGACGCGCTGATTATCCGGACATGTTTGTTGGCATCATTGCCCTTTCATTCATCGGCATTATTCTTTATGAAGTCTTTGATATGCTTGAAAAACGGGTATGTCGCTGGAACCAAAATTGAGTCAGATCCGCAATCTTTCAATCAGGTGAATAGGCAGATGGGAGTGCGCCATGTTTATACGGGATGCCACCTTGCAACTTGTTGCGCTACAATTAAGAAACGATCATATGGTTAGATTAACGAATGATGAGGCCAGCCAAAATTAGCGCTTGGGTCCAGGCCAGTCGGCCAGCTTTTTTTATCGCTACGCTTATTCCATTGTCTGTAGGCTATATTCTTGCGATTCAGCACGGCATCTGGCAACCATTTCGATTCTTCTGTATTTTGACTGCGGCGATGATGATTCATGTGGCGACCAACCTGGCCAATGACTACTACGATCATATACAGGGCGCCGATGCCGGTGAATCCATTGGTGGGTCGCGTGTGATTCAGGAGGGCAAAATCTCGCTCAAGGAGCTTAAAAGAGCGTTGATACTACTTTATACCATCTCGTTTAGTATTGGTCTTTACTTGATCATCTCTTTGCAACTATGGGAGATGATCGCCTTGATTGTGTTTGCGTTTTTAAGCAGCATCTTTTATGTCGCCCCACCTATACGGTATGGCTATCATGGTCTTGGTGAACTCTTTGTCGGCATCAATATGGGGCCGGTAATGGTAATTGGCACATTCTGGGCCATTACCGGGCAATTAGCTTGGAAACCGTTATATGTATCGATTCCCATCGGTTTAATGGTTGCTGCCATTTTGTATTATCAAAGCCTGCCTGACATGCAGACCGATCGAGCTGTGGGAAAAAAAACCTTAGCAGTGCGCTTGGGCAAAAGAGGCGCCTTCATCGGTCTAATCACGCTTTGGTGCTTAATTTATGCCAGTATCACCTGTTTGGTGTTTGCGAGACAGCTTTCGATATTCGCACTATTATTTCTCACGACCCTACCCATTTTCTTTAAACTCATTATTCTGGTTAAACAGACCCATAACTGGGTGGATTTGGATCGTTACGGCAAATATATTCGAATCCTCTATTTTTTAAATGGATTGGCTATCATTGGAGCCTTGGTGGCGTAATCTTAGCCTTGTCCGAATGTCAAAATCCCATCTAATCTCCGAATAATTCTCCTTTTTTCTAATGTATACCGCTTGGCATTGTCATGTTACGGAAAAAGGAGTGGCGGCCTATGTGGTTGTAGAAAAAACGTTTCAACAACGGAA
>JASJAZ010000015.1 GCA_030066785.1 Desulfobacterales bacterium
TCTTTACCGCCCGCAGTCTCGAGCGCATCAACTAGATCGGGCACCAGCCGGCGGTGTCCAGCCGCTAGGCTGGAGACACCAACAACGTGCACGTCATTTTCAACCGCCATCTTCGCGGCTTCTTCCGGTGTCTGGAACATCGGACTTAAATCAACATCAAATCCGAGATCCGCATAAGCCGTGGCGATCACCTTGATACCGCGATCGTGGCCATCTTGTCCCATTTTGGTAAGTAAGATCCGCGGTCGCCGTCCTTCACGTTCCTCAAATTGATCCGTTCTTTTCCGAATGGCCGCAAAGATTTCATTATCACCATACTCTGCAGCGTACACCCCTGATATGCATTGCGTGGTGGCGATATAGCGGCCAAAAACTTTTTCAATGGCCGAGCTGACCTCACCCACCGTTGCACGTTCGCGCACCGCCGCGATACTGGCAGCCAACAAGTTGTCACCGGACTCAGCGGCCCGTGTAAGGGTCTCTAAGGCTTTATTGACAGCATCGTCATTGCGCGAGGTCTTGATTTCTTTTAACCGCTGAACCTGTTCCGCGCGCACAGCCTCGGAAACCTCTAAAACATCTTCCAGCGGTTCCTCTTCGATTTGGTATTTATTAACGCCCACAATCACATCCAGTCCCTGATCAATGCGGGCTTGCCGTCGGGCGGCCGATTCCTCGATGCGCAATTTGGGCATGCCGGTCTCAATCGCCTTGGCCATTCCGCCCAAGGCTTCGACTTCATCAATGATGGCGCGTGCTTTGGTGATGATCTCTCCGGTTAAGGCCTCGATATAGTAAGAGCCGGCCAGGGGATCTGCCACGTGGCAAATCTGGGATTCCTCTTGCAGAATGATTTGGGTGTTACGCGCAATTCGCGCGGAAAAATCGGTTGGCAAACCGACCGCTTCGTCAAAACTGTTGGTGTGCAACGACTGGGTTCCGCCCAGTGCCGCTGATAATGCTTCCAGCGTTGTCCGAATAATATTGTTGTAAGGATCCTGTTCGGTCAAACTCCATCCTGAGGTTTGGACGTGGGTGCGCAACATGGAAGAGCGGGGATTTTGGGGATTAAAAGGGCTGATCAATTCATGCCACAGGAAGCGGGCGGCACGCAGCATGGCAATTTCCATAAAAAAATTCATGCCGACGCCAAAAAAGAAAGACAAACGCGGTGCAAAATCGTCGATTCCCAACCCAGCCTTTATTGCCGCCCGCACATACTCAAGGCCATCGGCCAGGGTAAATGCCGTTTGCAGGACCGAGTCGGCGCCGGCTTCCATCATATGGTAACCACTGATGCTAACCGTGTTAAAACGCGGCATGTGTTGGGAGCAGTAGGCAATAATGTCGGAAACAATCCGCATGGAAGGCTCCGGCGGGTAGATATAGGTATTGCGAGTCAGGTATTCTTTCAAAATATCGTTTTGAATGGTTCCGCTTAATTGCTTTTGTTTAACCCCCTGTTCCTCGGCCGCAACGATATAACCGGCCATAATCGGCAGCACCGCTCCGTTCATGGTCATGGATACCGACATTTGATCCAAGGGAATTTGATCGAAAAGAATTTTCATATCTTCCAAAGAATCGATCGCCACACCGGCTTTGCCGACATCCCCGACGACTCGGGGATGATCGGAATCATATCCCCGGTGGGTGGCCAGATCAAACGCCACGGAGAGACCTTTCTGGCCCGCCGCCAAATTTCGTCGATAAAACGCATTGGAGTCTTTGGCCGTGGAGAACCCCGCGTATTGGCGAATGGTCCACGGACGGCCGGCGTACATGGTTGCCATGGGGCCGCGCGTGTAGGGGGCAAATCCCGGCGGATTTTGAAAGTGCTGCAGATTCTGAAGATTTTCTTCGGTATATAACGGCTTGACCGTAATTCCTTCCGGGGTTTGCCAATTTAACTCATCGGGAGACCTTCCCTTCAACTGCTTCGTTGCCAGTTCTTGCCATTTTTGAATATCCTTATTTCCTGCCATGCTTTACTCCTTTAAATTCAGTTAAATGTTTACACTATCGCAGAATGAAACTCTGATCCGTTTTGACTGTTTGTCCGTTCGGGATGTTCCATGGCCCGCCAGACCAGCTCAAACAGCGCATTCGATTGTGCGGTCAAACTTCCCGACTGCCCCCTGGACATCCACATGACAAAGGAGCGTTGGACAAATCCCATAATAAAATCCAGCAGGATTCCGGCGCGGACATTAGGGTTCAAAACACCTTCCCGCTGCCCCTCTTTCAGCACCTCTAAAAAGAGGTTCATCATTTTTTTCTGCTCGAAGGTTTCGTCGGCCATCCATGTCTTCATGGGGATTGTCATAAAGATAATACGGGGGAGATAAGAGTGCCTCTCGTAGTAATCGATTTGCAACCAGAAAACCTTTCTGAGCTTTTCTTTAAGATCTTCAATTCCTTGCAGATGATCGATAATGCGCTCGGTGAGTTTGCCAAGCCATACATCCACGAACGCGAACACCAACCGCTCTTTACTGCCGTAATGATTGTAAATGGTGCTGAAACTGATTCCGGCCCGTTTGGCGATTTCACGCATATTGGCTTTGTGAAAATCGGATTCGGAAAAAATCTCTTGCACGGCTGTTTCCAGACGGCTGTAGACCTCCGGACGAAGTCCGGTAAACTTTGTTACCTGATTCGGCTGCTTGTTGGTTGCGACATCCATAAAAAGCTTTTAATTATTTGTAATTATTATAATAAAAATGTTTAGCGCAAATTATTAGTTTATTTTTCATCCCTTATAAAAAACAATGTTTCGCATCTTAATTAAACTTAACTTATTGTATTTATTATTTTTATATAATAACCCAATATTTTCGTTAATTTTTTTGGAACAGGGTTACTATCTATGGCAGATGCATGGTCATTGTCAAGAAAAAAATGGAGAACAATCGGGGTTCCAGTAATGCGTGTTGAAATGCTTAGATGGGTTTGCCCGGGGTGTGCCCACAAGAAAGTTGCAACTATTCAATATCATGATGGCTGAGTTTGCAAAAATCTGTGTGACAGTATTTGCATGCGGCAATGGAATCGCTGTTGAGACGTTTCCATCAATGCACGAAAAGCCCGATGGCCATCGAAATGGCACCATGGGGCTTTTTTACGTGATTTGCTCGAATTAGGGGGTTAATCCCTTTGGCACAGTTCTACTAAAACGCCATTCGTCGCTTTGGGATGCAGAAATGCGATTTTGGCGCCACCGGCGCCGACACGGGGCGTTTCATCAATCAATCGGATGCCTTTTTCCTTCAACTCCGCAAGCGCCGCGTCAATGTTTTCAACCCGAAAGGCAATATGCTGAATACCTTGACCCTTTTTTTCGATATATTTGGCCACCGGTCCATCCGGCGCCGTGGATTCCAGCAACTCGACCTCACTCTCCCCCACAGGGAAAAAGGCCGTGGTAACTTTCTGTTCGGCAACCGTTTCCGATCCCTCAAAGGTCAAACCCAGGGTATCGGTCCAGAATTTTTTGCCGTCATCAATACTGTTAACTGCGATTCCCAAATGATCAATTTTCAAAACCTTCATAAACCTATTCCTCCATTGACCGCCTATGACAGATCTATGAGCGATCATCAGAGACGGCTTTGTTAAAATTACCGATACGGCTTGATGGCACGTTTAAATCCCGGCATGGCATTCATAATAGTCTGATCATTCACACAAAAAGCAATGCGAAAATGACCGGGACACCCAAAACCGCTGCCGGGAACCGTTAATATGAGCTCTTGCTGGAGATCCTTGACAAACTGTACATCATCTTCGGTGGGCGCTTTGGGAAACAAGTAAAAAGCACCGGAGGGCTTTATAAACTCATAGCCGCATTCGGCCAGACCGTCACAGAGCAAAGCCCTTTTGTGGGCATATTGGGAAATATCCACGCTCTCGCCCTGTAAGCAGGCCACCACGCGCTGCATCAAAGCGGGTGCATTAACAAATCCCAAGATTCGATTGGTTAAAGCCAAAGCACCAATTAATTCGGATTTAAACTCCGCTTTCGGGTTCACCGCGACAAAACCGAGCCGCTCGCCGGGTATCGAAATATCTTTGGAGTATGATGTGACAATCAGGCTGTTACGGTAAGCCATAAATATGCTGGGCACCTGAATGCCGTCGTAAATAATTTTGCGATAGGGCTCGTCGGAAACCAGATAAATCGTGCGGTCAAATGTATGACTTTTTTCTTTTAAAAGTTGGCCCAGTTGATTGATACTATCATCGGAATAAACCTGACCGGTGGGATTGTTGGGTGAATTAATCAACACGACTTTGGTTTTATCGGTGATGGCATCCGCGACGGCGGCCAAATCAAGAGTAAAGTCTGGATTCGTTGCGACGGTTTTCAGCATACCGCCATGGTTGTCAGCATAAAACCGGTATTCGACAAAGAACGGTGACGGTGTAATCACTTCATCACCCGGATCTAACAGGGCTTTTAATATGACATTTAAGCCACCGGCGGCCCCGCAGGTCATAAGGACTTCTTTTTCTGCAATCGCCACGCCTTGTTCATTGGTCAGGTATTCGGCAATTGACCGACACACCTGGGGATAACCGGTATTGGGCATATAACAATGATCGCCGGGGCCACAGGTGGTAACCGTTTCGATTAATATTTCACCAAATTTTTCCGGTGGTGGCAGGTTGGGGTTTCCCAGGCTGAAATCAAATACCTGATCATCACCATGCTGTGCCTTAAGCCGGGCACCTTCCTCAAACATTTTACGAATCCAGGATGACTTTGACATCATGGTGTCAATTTTTTTGGCAATCGTCATATGGCCTTACTCCTGTCGAGCCGATCGGTGTACGGCGGCCAATCAGCATTAGATCAAAATAATGCATATACGAACTGAGCCGTTGTCGATGGTTATCTATAAAGATAAGCGCGGTAAGTGCCAACCCCTTAGAATGATACCGATTTTTTCGGTTATTCAGCTGATTCGACGGATGCGACTTCCGGTATTTCTTGCTTTAAGAAACGTTCGATGCCATTTTTCAAGGTCATCTGAGACATCGGGCACCCCGCACAGGCGCCCTTTAGGCGCACTTTGACCACGCCATTGGCATCAACTTCCACGAGCTCCACGTCGCCGCCATCGGCTTGCAATGATGGCCTGATTTTATCCAATACCGCTTTGACTTTGTTTTCCATTTTAACATCTCCTTTCCAATGCCGGGCTGGTCAGCCCCGACAAATTAATTTTTATGTAAGGATGGATTGCGTTGCGCATAAAACTGCTTCTTGAAATCCTCAAAAGTATTTTTCTGAATCGCATGGCGTATCTGTTTCATTAAATGAATATAATAATGAATATTGTGAATGGTATTCAATCGATACGCCAAAAGTTCCCGGGCCATATAAAGATGTCGCAAATAAGCCCGCGAAAAATACTGGCAAGTATAGCATCGACAGTCCGGGTCAATCGGTTTAGTATCATGTTTGTATTGCGAATTACAGATATTTATGGTGCCATTAGCTGTAAAAAGTTGACCGTTACGGGCGTTGCGCGTAGGAAGCACACAGTCAAACATATCCGCTCCCATACCGACCAATTCCACCAGATCTTCCGGGATGCCGACCCCCATGATGTATCGCGGTTTCGCGGCAGGCAGCAACGGCAGCGTTTCATCGGCAATGTCCAGCATTAAATTTTTAGGCTCACCCACACTCAGACCACCAACGGCATAGCCGCTGAAATCAGCAGCAACCAACTGCGCGACCGACTCCCGGCGCAAATCATTATACATACCACCTTGCACAATGCCAAACAGGGCACTGCTACTTCGACCGTTTATCCGCCAATGGTTATGGCAACGCAGCGCCCATCGGCTGGTACGTTCCAAAGCACTTTGCGCTTCTGATCTTTCCGATGGATATTGGATGCAAACATCCAGGCACATAACGATGTCAGACCCGATAGCTGTCTGAATATCCATTGATTTTTCGGGCGAAAGCAAATGTTTGGAACCATCGATATGTGACTGGAAAGTGACACCATCTTCTGACAGCTTGGCGAGTTTGGCCAAAGAAAAAATCTGGAAGCCGCCACTATCGGTTAAAATAGGTCGATCCCAGTTCATAAAACGATGCAAACCGTCAAATAATTCCAGTACTTCGCAACCCGGTCGCAGATATAAATGATAGGTGTTGCCTAAAATGATTTGGGCATCACAGGCGATCAAATCTTCAGGTGTCAATGATTTTACAGTGCCGAGGGTACCAACCGGCATAAACACCGGCGTTTGCACCGTTCCATGGGCTGTTTGCAAAAGACCGGTTCTTGCACGCGTGTGGCGGGACTGATCAATGACGTTGAACGTAAACATTATTGGTGACACTCGGACCTGCGATATGTTTTCATAAAAACCCTTGTATTACACGCTAATAAATAAGCATGGCATCGCCATAGCTGTAGAATCGGTAACCGTGTCTGATCGCTTCCTGATAAGCTTCCAATATGTTATCGCGGCCGGCAAAAGCCGCTACCAGCATTATCAGGCTCGATTTGGGCAGATGAAAATTGGTAATTAAAACATCAACCATCTTGAACTGATATCCCGGATAAATGAAAAGGTCGCAGGCCCCTTGCCCGGGGCAAAGGCGTCCCGCGTTGGAGGATGCATACTCCAGAGTTCTTACCGAGGTGGTTCCCACCGCGACAATCCGGTTTCCGGCGGCTTTAGCATGGTTGATTAAATCAGCGTCGTGCGGTTTGACTGAGTACCACTCGGAATGGATGCGATGATCCCGAATATCTTCAGCACGCACAGGAAGGAATGTACCGTAACCCACATGCAGGGTAATTTCAACAACCTTAATGCCGTTGTTTTTGAGGCGATCCAGCAAATCTTCGGTAAAGTGCAGACCCGCCGTAGGGGCAGCGACAGCCCCTTTGGTATTCGCATATACGGTTTGATAACGATGCCGATCCTCGTTTAATCTATCTTGCGCCTGGCGTTTAATATATGGCGGTAACGGTACATGCCCGATTCGATCTAAAATGATTTCAAAATCACCACGATATTCAAATTTAAGCGTATAAACACCATCCTTAAATTCCAGCACTTGCGCCTCAAGGCTGTCATTAAAGTAAAGCCTCGAACCCGATGTCGGTTGTTTGGAGGCCTTAATCAGACATCGGCAAATTAAACTACCTTCCTCCCAGGCAGCGGCCTGATGATAGTCCAGGATGAAGGCTTCAACTTTACCGCCGGTGGTTTTACGGCCGCGCAAACGGGCCGGAATCACTTCGGTATTGTTGAGAACGAGAATATCGCCGGCAGTTAAGAACTGATCCAGATGACGAAATATGTGATGGCGGAGCTTGCCGCTAAAACGATCCAGGATTAGGAGGCGAGATGCATCCCGGTTGGGCGCAGGATTCTGGGCGATTAAGTTCTCCGGCAGATGGTAATCATAATCGGTCAGTTTATACATTCAATTCAGTTTCTCCCCAGATAAACCAAAAAAAGGCCGACCATCATCAAAACGATGCCGAAGCGACGCAAACTGCCATCGGGTATTTCCAGTATCTTGGTGATCCAGAACTTCATTTTCTCAGGAAAAGCAAAATAGGGAAGCCCTTCCACAACCATTACCATTCCCATCACACACAAAAAAAATTTCATAATTCTCACCCGTGAACCGATATTGAAGGCCTACCTATAGACTTTTAAAATGAAGCTTGTCAAAATAAATTCAAATCCCTACGGCAGCAGCATCGTCGAGGCCTCGATGATGGACACAGACTTCGGATTCATTCATTTGAATCGACTCCGTGTTTTCATTTGCAGGTGATGTGGCCTTTTGCCCTTGTTATTTTTAGTATTTTTATAGTAAGGAATTATATCCCACTGTATCTACCAAAGTAATAAACAAACCCGTCAATGTATTCGCAGGATAACTCGCAATCACAGGGACTATTAAGAATGAAAAAACCGAATCTCCCGGTAAGTAAAAGAAGTCTTTTTTCCTGGGTTCGAACCAGCAGTTTGAAGCTGCAAGGATTGCTAGTGGTTGTTATCGCCATAACTGTTTTTGCCCGCGTAGTGCCGTTGGAAATGCAAAAACGGATTGTTAACGAAGCCATCTTTTTGCGAAAAATCGACTTGTTGCTTACCTACTGCGGTATTTATCTCGTGGCCGTCTTGGCCGCCAGTGGCCTCAAATTTCTCATCAATACCCTAGAAACCATCATCGGACAGCGCGCTTTGGCCGACATGCGCAAAGACCTATACCATCACATTCTAACGCTGCCGTTAAACTTTTTTCGCAAAACGCAGCCAGGACTAGTCGTAAATGCCTTGGTATCCGAATTGTCCACATCCGGCAACTTTGTCGGCATGGCAGTGGCTGCTCCTGTGACCAATATCCTAACCTTGCTGGCATTTGCGAGCTATCTTATCTGGTTAAACCCCTTGTTGGGAATCATTTCACTCTCGATTTATCCTATTGTCGTGTTCATCGTGCCAATGGTTCAACGCGGTGCCAATAAGGCCAATAAAAAACGCGTGGATACCGCTCGTAATATGTCCGACAAAATTACCGAATCAGTCAGTGGCATTCACGAAGTCCACAGCAATGCTGCCTATCATATTGAAAACCGCAAGTTCGACGCCATTGTCAACAAACTGTTAAAAATAAGGATTGTGTGGAGTCTTTATCGATTCGGGGTCAAAGTGTTGAATAATTTTTTTGTCAACCTGAGCCCTTTTTTAATTTTCCTTTTAGGGGGTTATCTGGCCATGAAAGGTCAGTTGGAACTGGGTGCGCTGGTGGCATTCCTTTCCGCCCAGGAGAAGCTGTATACGCCCTGGAAAGAACTAATTGAATTTTACCAGGTATACGAGGATGCATCCGTTCGCTATAAACGCGTCATGCAATATTTTGACGCCCTGCCGGAACATGCCATCGAGGCTGAAGATCGCGAAACGCATGATTTAGCCGGCCCACTGAATGTCAAGGATTTAACGTTTGTGACCGAAAGCGGCATCCGCCTGCTTGATGGTATTAACTTAGATTTGCAAGCGGGTGAACAGTTGGCCTTGGTGGGGTTTTCCGGCAGTGGCAAAAGCACATTGGCCCTTTGCATCGGTCAGCTTTATAAATACAACTCCGGTCATGTACTGCTCAACAATTTTGAAGTGTCGAATTTATCCAAACAAGATATGGTGCACAATATGGGTTTTGTGTCCCAGAGTCCCTTTATCTTTACCGGCACCATCGAAGACAATCTCATGTATTCCTGCCTGGCGCAAGTGAATGGTGATCTACAATTAGACCGCGAACAACTGCCTTCGCTAGATGATATTATTGAAGTCCTGCAACAAACCGGCATTTTCGTGGATGTATTGCGATTCGGCTTAAATGCTGTGTTGGAAAAAACGCAACATCAGAATTTAATCGAAGTGCTTATCAGGATCCGTGAAAACTTCCAACGCGATTTTGGTGAAGCGTTGGCCGATTATGTGGAATTTTTTAATGAAAACAAATACCTTTACCATTCCAATGTCGCTGAAAATTTGACATTCGGAACATCTAACAACAACACCTTTGAAACGGAGCGTCTGTCCGAAAACACGTATTTTCAAAATTTTTTGGATGAAGCCGATTTAAAGCGCCCCCTGCTGGAACTGGGGTCCGAGCTTTCACGCCAGACAGTGGATATCCTGGGCAACCTTCCCGCTGATGAAGTTTTCTTTAAACAAAGCCCGATCATGGCCGATGAACTAGATGACTATAAGATACTGGTTGAACAGTTAAAAAACAAAAAATTACATCAGCTGAACGCTGAGGAGCAGGAACGCTTACTTCATCTGGCCCTGCGTTTTACACCCGGAATCCATAAAATGGTCGGGTTGCCACAGATACTGGAACGTCTTATTCTCGAAGGTCGATCCCTGTTCAGAGAGAAGGTAACAATCGATTTTCCAGATGATTTCTCATTTTATCAACTAACGGACTACATTTATAATGAAACCATTTTAAATAATATCTTCTTTGGTAAAACGAAGACTGAAAACCCCCAAGCCCAAGAAAAGATCAACCAAAGCATCATTCAACTCCTTATTGAAGAAGATGTGCTGGAAACCATTGTTGAAATCGGCCTGCAGTTTCAAGTGGGCAGTAAGGGCGACCGATTGTCAGGCGGTCAGCGTCAAAAATTGGCAATTGCGCGCTCTTTTCTTAAAAAGCCCAACCTGTTAATCATGGATGAAGCGACCTCGGCGCTGGACAACAGTTCACAGGCCCGAATTCAACGACTGCTGGAGACGCGTTGGAAGGGTCACGCGACGTTGATAGCAGTGGTCCATAGACTTGATATTATTAAAAATTTTGACAAGATAGCGGTGTTAAAAGCCGGAAAAATCGTTGAATTGGGTGGTTATGAAGACTTGATTGCCAAGAAAGGAATGCTCTATGAACTCGTTCACGGGAAAAAGTGACGGTGGTGACACCAGCGAATTTCAAGAAGATTTAAATATTTTTAGGGAAATTTACTTTTTTGCCGGTCTTCCGCTGGACATGTTGAAACTACTCGCCTATCTGTCGACACGCGACACCTATAAACCAGGTGATGTTCTGTTTGAGCAGGGGGATGAGGATGATCGGGCCTATTTTATCATTGCCGGACAGGCTACGCTGGAAGATTCCACCGGAGGCCAAACCCGGCCAATTCGTACGTATCAGCAGGGAGATTTTATCGGGGGGCTGGCACTGCTTGGCCGCGTTCGTCGTCTCTTTGCGCTGAAAGCCACGACCGATTTGGTGTGCCTATCCATCACGCGGGAAAAATTTACCAAAGCTTTGGAACAATTTCCTGAAAACATGCCAAAAATTATTAAGGCTATTATTGAACGGATTTCCGCCTGGGATGATCGCTTCCTGAAAGAATCCACCAGCGATCATTGTGAAGCCTGCCGGAATAATGCCGGGGTTAGTCTACTGTAAGGAGTTCTAAAAAAGGTTTGAGTTTTCAGGATAGTTGGCATAGGATAGGCCTACATAATCAAACAAAAATTAACGCCATTTCAAGTTGACGGCCTGGTGATGGATACCTTATCTTTTAAACTAAAAAGTGATATGTCCGAGCTGGATACTCTTCTTGGCCATTTGAACACTTTTAGTGCACAGATTGGACTTACCCGCAAATGTTTTTGTCAGATCAATCTGGCCCTGGAAGAGCTCTTTACCAACATCGTATCATACGGTCAAGACAACCAGACGCATCCCGTCAAGGTCGATATAACTTACGATGAGGGGGTCATCACGATTCGTATTGAGGATCGCGGCATTGCCTTTGATCCCATCAAAGCCAAAAAACCGGATACCAAATGCAGCTTAAAGGACCGTCAAATCGGGGGGTTGGGGATTCACTTGATTAAAAACCTCATGGATGAAATCAATTACCAACGCAAGAATAATAAAAATATCTTAACCATTAAAAAGCGGATTGAAGACCTGAATTGCTGCTAATGGGAATGCTGGCACGTTGACGTTACACCGTAACCATGTAGAATTGGTTTAATCCAGATTTAGATATATTTACAAAGATATTGTGGGAGGAAGGTCAATGGAAATTATTGAAGAGAACCAGGATAACGTTAAAATATTTAAACTCCATGGACGCCTTGATTCCAATACGTCGCCGGATTTCGAAAAAAAGGTTTTTGACGCCATTGAAAACGGTTCGAAATCGATGATTGTTGATTTTGGCGAATTGGATTACATCTCCAGTGCCGGTCTGAGGGTCATTTTAAAAGCGACCAAAGATCTGAAAAGAGTCGATGGCGAATTTATTTTGTGTGCAATGAAGGATTACGTCAAGGAAGTTTTTGAAATTTCTGGGTTTGATTCATTTTTGCCGATTGATAATTCCCTGGATGAGGCTATTAATCGTTTTTAAAGGGTCATCGATACCGCAACGCTTCCGTGTCATTAACAGCTCAATTCCAATCGGATTTTCTCAGCTTTTGCGTCGAAGCGATCTCCCGCCTAAATGTTTTAACACATTTATCTAAATCGTGATCAGTTTGCCTTCAGGTATCGTCTAACCATAACAGTATGGTAATATAAAAGTAAACATCCGGAGGATATTCCGCATGTCAAGACATTAGCGCAAACCGATAATCCCACGTTGACCCAACTCTTTTATAAATTGTGTGATCGATATCTCGGCTTCACGCGTGGGCAATTGGTATTTTGCGGCAAAAGCCTTTACTAATTGTTGAACGGAACGCCGGCCATCGATTAAATCCCAGGTGGCGGTGCCCAATTCATCCAATTGCAGCTTTTTGATCTCAGTTTTATCATGAGGTCCTCCCAGTCGTTTGACCAAAGAGGCAACTAACGGCCGCATACCCACCGGATAAGCAATCATCACGTCACCGTTTTCCTGGCGGTTTTCGGTTATCTCTTTATTTTTTACCGGCACATATTGCAGCGCTTGCGCGCGTGAATGCTGAATCCCGGGTTTTTGCTTTCTAAACAACATCATATTGCTGCCAGATGGTGTTACATGTCGATATATCAAACGGTTTTGGGCCTTGTACCCTCACTGCCAGAATTCGGTTGCGCTTTGTTAAATGCCGTAATCCCAGCCACCGAAATTGACGTTTTCTAAAATACCGCGCGCCTTTGATCCAATCCTGTTCATCAGGTGGTGTTTTCCATTCCAAAGTATCCGAATCGCCTGAATTGATCTGCTTTGTTCCCGTTTCGCCAATGCCCAGATAGGTTCTGGCAAATTGAACCAGATCGCATTCTTTGAGCAAAACGGACGCGGCTGACCACCGCAATAGGGTCAAATTCTGTTTAGCCTGCCTAAAATCGAGCTCGTATAAGCCGGCTTGGAATTTATGCCGAACAATCTGGAACAATTTGGGAAGCCTTGCCTGAATTTCAAAAATTGACCACAGATTTTCTTCATTTTGCGGATGATCTCTAAAAGAACTCAATAGGCGTGCTTGAATTTCATTGGATTGGCGTGTAAATGGGGCTAAAAATTGAATAAGGCTGACCTTTTGGCACTTATCACAGGAAATGAGGATACCTTTGCCGCTGCGATCCTCACTGTTCCAAGTAAAGCCTTTCACATCATAGGCACGCAACGCCTCACGCCAGCTCTGACTTACGGACGCTGCTTGAAAGGCGCTGCCGAATCTTTTGGTGAGCTGGGCTAGCGGGCGATGAAACGGCCTTTTTGAAAAAAGTCGTTTGGCAGCCGGTCCCCATTTTATTTCGAGCACGGGCCTGCGGTCATTTTCAAATACCAAATACTGCTTGCCGATTTCAATTGGCTGCCAATCAGCCGGAATTTGGAAGCGAATGCCGTTCCAACCGACCGTTTTCCACTTGCTGCTATGAAAGGTTCCTACCAACGTTCACTCAAGACGGTCGGTTATTGAGGGATCAACCGATCCCAATCGATCGATTTTGACTTTTCGCCTCGCTCCTTTTTGCGAGAACTTTTTTGCATATCGGCCGATTTTTGCTCCGCACAGCGTTGTTCTTCGTTGATCAAATCCCAAATGGTCAGCTTGACCGAATTGCCGATTTTTTCTTCTTCATCTTTGGTATTGTGCTGTAATATCAAGCTGATTGTCTTATTATTGGCGTCAACAAAAGACCATTTCCACGCAATAACGATATGAAACGGATCACCTCGCCACTCGGAAGGCTCTCCAAACCTTTTTTTATAGCGTTTCAACAGCTCATTATAAAATTTCCGGCTAGAATCGATGTATTTAAGCTTAATTCGTACAATACGGCCGGGATCAGCGCAGTTACCGACCCAGATAAGCCCGCTTTTATAACCTTCCAGTTCAGCAACTTCCACCTCGTGAATAAAAGTTCGATTTCGCATTGGCATCATGCTGTCCATCTTGAGAAACTCTTTGTATTCAGAGATATGTTTGCCTAGCACGAAACCGCCCACTTGATGGGGGGCTTGCGCCAAAATCAAACCAGGCCAGAAGCCTACCAAAATCATCAGGATGCTTATTCGCAACGTTTTCATGGTTTTCCTCAATAGCTTCAAATAATTATTGCGGTAATCGTTTAATACCAAGAATTAGGCCTAAAAATCTAAAAGATAAAATGCCTTGATTGAATCATGCGCTACCGAAATCATAACGGCATTAACGGCTCATTGCGATAGTTGATAACATTATCCACCATGGAATTAAATAGAAACCGTTATTGATTATTTAATAGGCCAGCCGGCTGAGGGACTTTAAAATTAATGCACAGCCCATGGCAAACATTCCGGTTAATCCCATGCCGCACGAAAATCCGGCCAAAAGCACGGGTGCGTATTGTCGCCACATGGCACCATACCGTTTGAGAAAAAAATAACGACCAAGAAAGGCGCCAATAACTTCCAGGATAAAGCCATGCGGCGCACTTTGCCCCAAACCACGCACCACCCCATATACAAGCAAAATCGGTAGCCCCAAGAGCGATAAAATGAAGTAGGTAATCAAGCCAAATACGGTGCCGCATAGCACATAGATCGCGTTTAGAGCCTGGTAAAATAGGGCATTGCCTTCCAGGGTGGAGGTTTGCATCAGCAACGTATTTAAAGCCTGCAGATGCCACAGCTCCTGGGCATACGGATAGTGATTGGACGGTATTGGTGCTAATCGCCAGATAAACTGCGAAAACAACAGGCTGGCAATCATCACCACCGGAAAAACGACAATTTCCGCTTTGATGATGCCGCGGATACTGGTGCCGGTCAGCTCAATCTGGCGGAAATTAACCGTCGCTTCGCCATAATTATGAATCGGGATGGGGGCGTACCAAATTTCAATTCCCTGGTAGCCGAAAAATCGGGCGCCGGCTATAAAACTAGCTTCCCTTACCATCGGCAGGCTGACAAACTGCCCGGCAATACCCTCCATGCGGGCGGCAATATAGGAAATCACGGGTGTATAAATAAAACCGTAACCCAGGAAAAAGATCCAAGGGAAGTTGGGCACCAGCCAGACACAGATTCCAACGTAGGCCAGTGTTGAAAAAACATAAATGCCGATGGAAATCCAAAAATTGAAATCGCCGCGACCGGGGGGCGGACGGAACAGATCTTTGAAACTGCCTCTTTCACCGGCACCGCTATTTCCAAAAGACCTGATCACATGCCAAATCCCCACAACAGCTATCGCCAGGCCGATGCCGATACCGAAACTCATGTAAAAATCAAAATTATTGGCAAAAATCGTATCAACCGTTTCCATACCCGGATGCCAGCGCGATAAGATGCCAAATTTATGAAGAAATGGATTGGCAATGAATGTAATGATAATTCCGATCAACCCGCCCATCACTGCCCAGAACGGTAGCACCATGCCTATGAATACCAAACCCAGGTCAAGTTGAATACCGGTGGCCACGGCCGGCAGAATCTCTTCGGTATGGCGGGTCAGTTCGATCCAGGGAATCGGGATCAACCGGATGGGTTGTGCAAATATCAACCCCGAAATAGTTGGCAATAAGACGTAGATGCCACCAAAGGCGAGACCGATGACGCCGCCAATCGAAAATACGCGCCACTTCCAACTTTTTTGCTTGTCTTCGGTGGATTCGGCCAATGCCATGGTTCCCAGCGCGGCAACCGGTGCCATGGGAAAGGGCAGCTTCTCAACATCCGAAGTAATGCGATACAGCGAGTACCCCAAACCAAAATGATCAATCCGCTGAATAATCTGGGTGCCGACCAGTAAAAGAATCGGGATCAACCAATCCCGATGGAAAAAGGTTCTTTCGATCAAAGAGGTTGATTCCGGCTGCGGTGCTACCCAGTGCGGGATAAACTCGGTGAGGCCCAACATTTTGGCGGCATCGGATTGTACAATGTACTGGTTCCAGAGCAAACCTTGAAATGGTGACGCCAGGGCCGCCCCCGCCATATAATACAGCAGGAAAATCTCTTGTTCTTTGAGTTGGGTAAACGAACGTTTGGCCATCTCCGCAAATAGAATGATGGTCACCCAACGTGCCGCCGGTCCGATGCCGGTGCCGATGACCAGTTGCAGATACATGGAGCCCGGCATCATTAAAAACCCGATGAAAATGGCACCGACGATGGTTTTCCAGTCAAAACCTTCTTCAAAATGATCCGGCGTCTTTAATAGATCGCGGTATTCCTGGAGTTCTTTATCTTCGTACATTCAATTAGAGCCCTGCAACTTGAAACTGAATTATGTTGCTTGCCTTACATTGCGCATCTTTCGGGAAAGCCGTACGGAACGGACAACTTGTATCCATCCAGACCATAATTTTTCCTGATAGGTCAAATTGCAAATCGCAAATCAATCAGGTCGGCAGCACCTGGTAACTGGCATCGCTAAACAAGCCGATAATAGCCCACGTACCGCCCATTAAAAAATCTCCAATGATTAAGCCAATAAAGAAAAACCGCAGGCGCTTAAAAAGCACCACCCCCCCATAGCGCATACACAAAGAATTACACAGCCAACCGACAAAAAAACTAAACCATAATATCCGCATGGCAGAACTATAGGCCGTTAAATAACCAAGGGGATGAATGGGCCACCAATAAATCCGATGATAGCATACCACCAAGATCAGCATCACCACCGCGCCAATGGCTGAAAAAATTAATACCCATTCGCCGGGTTTAATAGGTGATTCAACCAACGTGACAATATTTTCGTAGACCGCCACAGTTGTGCGGTTGGCCCAGTCCAGTCCCAAAGTCCGTATGCCGTATTTATAACAAAGCACCAGCATCGCTGTTAAAGAAATCACCATTCCCACCGCAATGGTCATCGCCAGGCCACTAAAAATCATGCGGCGCGGGCTTTTATTATCCGTGATCCGGGTCGAATGCATCAGGGAGGGCATCAGCGATTCGCGCAGATCCACAAACAAAACTTTTTGAATGACGCCGGCGACCAAAACACCGGCAGCGGTAAAAAACTTAGGACCAAAAAAAGCCAATAGG
This sequence comes from Desulfobacterales bacterium, assembly GCA_030066785.1. Lineage (GTDB taxonomy): Bacteria > Desulfobacterota > Desulfobacteria > Desulfobacterales > JASJAZ01 > JASJAZ01. The sequence continues at coordinate 16,995 of JASJAZ010000015.1, forward strand.
CCGTCCATCGGCGCTACCGTCAAGGTAAAATAAGCGATACCACCCTGGCAGATGACCCGCATCGCCACCAGGGTGACCATGAAAAATGCGCCGATGACCAAAAAGGAAAATAAAAACGGAATACCGAAAAAGTGGCACCAAACCACAATGGCCGCGCCACCCAACACAAACCCCCAAAAGGCCAGGCGGGTGGAGAGCCATTCCGATTCGCTTTCATTGGGTTTGGCCAGTCCCAGTCCCTGGCGCAGAATACCCATCAGATGTTGGCGGGCCAGCCAGAACAGAAAGACGAAAAAGACGCCATAGGCCCCGATCATCTGTGTTTCCTCGGGCCGTGATAAAGTCGGTCCAAAGCTAACCCCCAAGGCCGCCGCCGGAATATTGTACCCCATTACACTTAAAAGGCCGATTAATAGTGCACCGATGATATAGAAAAACCAGAAGGAAAAAGAAATTTGTTTGGAAGCTAAGAATGCAAATCCGATAAATGCCGGATAAATGTAAATTTTCAGCTTAATGAACGCTGAAAACAGGCCGTGTTTGGGAAAGTAGGGTCCCGCCAGAATCAGGGTGGGTATCTGGGGCACGCCGGGAATATAAAAATGCAGCCCGTTTAAAAGATGCAACGCGACAGGCACCAGCATTCCGACCAATAGATAGCGGTTGGTAAAAAAACCGCCCAGTCGGTTGTCATCCAGTGCCTCTTCCATGAGCAGCGGTACTCTTAAGAGCGGAAAGTTCATGCGCTCATTATATAGGGGTTGTCGGCTCAAGAGGCTGACGATGCAAATCATGACGAAATAGCACAACAAAATAAAACAACCCCAGACCAACAGGGGTTGCAACCAGGCATCCCAGTGAATCTGCTGCAGCACTTCCAACCAGCCCATTTGGCGCCCCCCCGATAAACCATTGTAAAGGGTTTCAATGGCTTCCGGGCTTTGTGGGTACCAGACATCTGGAAGTAGGGGATGCAGGACCTCATCCCACCGGTTTTCAACCGTCGCAAAATGATACGGTGCGGTTATGTTGATGAAAAAGGTGCGCACCAGCCCAGTGTAGGCGATACCCGATACCAGCACCATCAGAATCCAGGTAATTAACAGTTCTTTGCCGGTCAACCAAAAACGTGTCTTAAACACTTTGCGGGCGATTGCGGTTATGATGGTCAACCAGACAAGGATATAAAACGGAGCCAGCGGGAAATGGCCGCCTCCCAGCGGTGTGGCTTGGCGATAGATGTTGTTAAATGGGGTGATAATACAGATCGCCATGGCCAGCACAAATCCCAGCGCGATGGCACGAAATCGGATCGGTTGGATCTCAGGATCGGATTGTGCTGCTGGATGTGTTTCGGTGTGGATGTCTGTCATCGTAAAATTCTATGGTCGCGATTCAGTCGAAGTTTCATTCTGAAGCGTATTCAACAGTTCAGCGTAGTATTTTTGCGCGGCGGGATCCAGCGACCGCCACATCAACAGTTGTCGACGCAATTGATGCAAAAACGGTTTGTTAATACGATGCCAAGCATTGGCCTCTCCCGATTCCCGCGTCAAACGCAGTGTAATTTCCAGAAAACCGGAATCATCCTGCGCCTTTCCGATACTTAAATCCACCCCCTGCATAATACCGAGGTCAAACGGCGCCAGCCACACCGAAGATTGAAGCCGTAAACAAATTTCCTCTTCGCATTTTTCAATGGGACATATTTGGCTGTGGGGGTCTGTATCGGTGTCAGTGGGATGCGGATGCACCTGGCAGGCGTATAGGATGTCCATTTGGCCGGTGGAAAAAATACCATGGGAAACATCTTGGTGACCCTTAAAATAATCGAAAATAAATCCGCCCACACTGCGATGTTCGATGTGCTTCATTAAAAACGGCAACGTCACAACCAACTCGTTGTCCTGCGCCGCCGGCAAGGTCCAGGAGCGGTTAACGTCGGGGATGGCGATCTGGGCGGCGACCTTGGAGGGATAAATGGCTGAAATCAACACCACCAATATCACCAGCAGCATTGCCGCTACGCCGGCCAAAGATGAATAATTTACCGTAATGCCGGCCCACAAAGATGTGCCGGCAAACAAGCTGGCCGTTACCTGGGCCAGCAAATAACCCAGAACAACGCTTAAAACGGCAAATGCCATGGCTTCGGCAATAAACAAAAACGAAACATGCGAAGGTGCCAAGCCCACCGACGTATAGACGGCGATTTCACGTTTGCGTTCATACACGCTGCCGATCATTGTGTTGAGCACAATAAAAACCGATATGATAATCGGGATCACGATATTAGGCACCCCGCTGTAACTCAGCGTATCACTGGCATTGTATAAAAAGGTGCCTTCAGGCTCCCCGCTGAAGAGCGACAATCCAAAACGATCAACCAGATGCTGAGCAGTGGCATGGTCGCCCTTGGCGGTAATGGGACGGATGGCGGCGCTTTTAAATTGGCCACCCAGGGTGAGGAGGGTTTGAAATGGGACAATGACGGTTAAATCACCGTCGATGTGCTCATAACGACTTTGAAAGGCCCGGATATCATCACCGGATTCCATGGCCTCGACTTCCTCTTCCGTCATGTCGGCTGACAATTCCCGCGGAAAAATAACCGGCGTCAAGGGCTCACCATCAAGATCAGGATGATTTTTAAGCTTTTGACTCGAAAAAGTGCCGGTGACCTTAAAAGGCATTCCCCAGAGAGAAACGATTGTGTTATCCGGCTGCTTAGGATCGATTCCCAATATAGCGGCCATGCGCTCCGGCAACAGGACCACAAATTTTTCCGAGGGGTGAAACCACCTTCCGCCGGAGAGAATGGCCGTTAAGCCGGAAATGCGGTCTTCCTGTGCGGAAAGCCCCACCATACCCTGGGCTTCAAACACACGCGCACCAAAACGCACCGGAATGCGTGTGGCCCGGGTCGCATCCTCGTCTTCCAACCAGGCCCGCGGCGCAATCAAGCCTTGATCTTCAAAGGCATTGGCAAAGACACTAATGGCGGCGGGTGGTAGGCTCTGCCAGTTGACATTTTTTAAAAGAAAGCCTTGATAGGGTGCGCTTTTCTGGTACAGGATACGCGAATGCATCCGATTGGTCTTCACCGAAGTGAAGCTCATGATCGTAAAGGTTAAAATGATCAGTGTCGTACAAGTCAAAGCGGTACGCAACCGCCGCCGTTTAAGGTTGCTGACGCCCAGTAAAAAAGAAGCGACAAACGCCTTCCAGCGACTAAGTTCACCGGCCGCCATCGGGCTGGCCCGCTTTTGCAGTGAAATCATTTCTTCTTCAAACCGGAAAAAGATAATCAGCGTAACGATCAATGAAAGACCCATGATAAAAAACGCCAGGATCACCACCATGGGGCTATAAGCTAATTGAAATGCCGGATGCACATGGTACACCACACCAATCAACAGGATCAATATGCCGCAGAACGCGATAATGCGTTTGTAGATATTGCGGAAAGAAAACAACAGACGCTCCATGCAAAAAGCAAAGGGTACAAACAGCGCGATGTAAAACAAAACACCGTATAGGACGTCTTTCTGGGTTTTCTCCACATCATCATAGACGCGGCTGGCAAGAGCCCACGATTTAGGGGCGGCTTCCGCATATATGACATAGTTTTTGGCTTGTAATGCCTGTTCGGCCTGTCCCAGCGCCGTTAGGCCCTCATTTTGAAGATTGCGAATGCGCTCATTAAATATGCCATGTTTTTCAAGATTGGCAATGCGGGGGGCTAATAGAGCCCACATGTCACGCGAAGCCTGCAATTCTGTGAAATGGATAAACGGAACATCATCGATAATATAGCCCGCGCCGTCGGCGCGTTCTTCCGTGGCATTGGTAAGAATCAGTTTATTACGGATTACATTATCGGAAAGGGTCAACTTAAAAGGCGTACCCGGCTCCACACAGATGGATGCCAGCACGGACTCCCATGTATCGATTCGGCTCCACCAATAGCGCAAGGGCATAGCCTCACGCCGCGCATCCAATAAATTGATCTTGGTCATAAAGCGAAACGTGCGCGGCTCCAGCAGATTAAACAGGGTGGTTTGCTTGGCGGCAAACATAACCAGGTCCGTCTCCATGGTACGGCGGACCATTTTAACGCGATACGAATTTTTGCCCGTCTGTTTCTTATCAATGGCCCAGAGGGTTTCACCGGTTTCCGGATGGAACTTGTAGCCTTCAATGATCACTTTGTGCAGGATGTGTTTTTTATCGGCTACGCCCCGCAAGTGAAACACGCCCATCTGGTCTACCATTGCATAGTGACGCGCCGCCCCCTGGTAGGCCATGATCATCGTTCCGGGAGCGGGCTGATCGGCAAACAATTCACCCTGGCGCAGAAACTTGGCCCGCCCGGTAACAAACGACAAACCATCCCGCGGATAAACACGGTCATGCAGCTGGGGGGCTTGGGCCAATTGGGCCAGCAGTCGGGCAATAAATGCACTCTGCTTGACTGCATATTCCCAATCGATTTTGGCAGATCGATCAAAAGGGGTGCCCCAAAAGGCACGGGCGTCATTGGTGGTGACCAGGTTGACACCGTGGAATCCGGCAATGGCGCTCACTTCGCAGCCCAAATAGGGTTTGTCTAAAAAGTAGCTCTGCCAGGCGCGGCGGCGGCTGGGACGCAACGTATCTTTGAAAAAATCGGTCATCTCAAGTGATCGTGCAACTTCCGCGGCACCCTGGCGCATGACTTCATCCAATTTGGTCCACGGTGCGATGCGGTTGACGGTTGGTTTCAAGGGATGCAGCCAGCCGCGGTTGAAGGCCCCAAAGCCGTCGCCATGGCTGGACAAATGCAATGATATAAACGCCGATACTTCTTTGGATTTGACCAACGCTCGCAGCTTTTTGGCACTTTTAAAATATTTTGACTGGCGTTGGGCATCGGTCAGAATGGCTTGCTGTGCGGCAACGGTTTCAGGCACCAAGCGGTGCAGGATCTGTTTCTCAATTTCAGACAGTGATGTCAGTGAATTGCGCCAGCTGAAACGACGCAGCTCCAATCTGTGGTTGGCCAATGTTTTAATCAATTCCTGATTTTGATTTTCACGCTGTTCAAGCCGCAATCGCATCAGATCGCGCGAGATGCCATCCACTTCGGTTTTGATACAATCGATCAGGGCTGCCATCACCAATTGACGGGTTTGCGCATCTTTTAGTGTGACCGATTCGGGTACTTGCGGGGGAATACTTTTTAAGCCTGACAGAACCTTTTTGGAATTGGCAACCGTTTTTTTGAGCCTCTTTTGAAGCTTGCGCTGATCCTTACTGCGGGTATGGACGCTCCAAAGCATTTCCCGCAAACCGGCAAGGGTTTGGGCATGGCCGGCAGTGGCTAAAAACATGACAGATCTCGGCGGTGGATTGCTTCGAAAAAAACGGGCAATTTCCAGAAGCGTGACAATACCACAAGCCTCATCGGCGCCAGGCGAGTTGCCGGGAATTATCGAGGTGCTGTCGTAGAATGCCTCGACAATAATGAGTTCTTCGGCCAAAGTTTCATCGGTGCCGGGAATCAGACCATAAATATTCTGGCCTGTGGATTCTTGCCAGCTAATCTGTGAACTTAAAATCACCTCGCCGCTGACCAACCCTCGATCGGCCTTTTCAAAATTGCCAAATAACCCGCGGGCTTGGTCAATCGGCATCCAGAAACAGGGAAACCGAATTGGTGTCAATTCGAACTTTTCAGTATATAAAAATTTGGGAGATTCTTGGCGTTCGAGGTAAATCAGCGCTTTGGCGCCATAATTTGCAATCGTCAGCCAATTTTTACCCGAATCCAGCTCCATTAGAACGACGGCATCCTTAAGTGCCTTGCCGTTAAGATCATCCAACTCACCCGCTCCGACATACACCAATGGTCCCCGGACACCTTTTGATGAAATCGTGCCTGGTGAAATGGCATTGCCGACAAACGGCTGCAAATCGCTGGTGCGATTCTGGGCGGTAAGGGTTAAAGTGCTTTGGGTATGGCGCCTGACAGGCACAGAGAAAAGATGCACGCCAACGTCTTGCAGCCCAATAGCGTTAAATTCGCTTTTTATGTATCGAGCCGCGGCATCCGCACCGGTAGTTCCCGTACTGCGGTCCCCTTGAAAAGACAATTTTTCAATGGTGGCTTTGAAGCGCGTGCTTGAATTATCGGCATCAGAGGCCCACGCTGCCAGCGGGATTGAAGCAATGAGCATCAGAAAACATATGCGTTTCCAGAAAAGAACATCATACTTCAAGATAGGCTTTATACTCAGCGTGCCATGATATATTTTTTTAGGTTGTCCCATATAGCATCGCTATTTGCTCTCACTCCCGAATATCGACCTGCCCCACGGAAATGGATAGCTCAGAGCGGTCTTCGATTTTATCCACTCGCCCATCACGAATCCACACAACTTGATCTGATACGTTCAGCATTTTAATATCATGGGTGGCCGAAATAACGGTTACGCCGCGTTCCTGGCTTAATTGTTTCAAGAGCGTAATAATCTCTTCACCGGTTTTCAAGTCAAGGTTACCGGTGGGTTCATCTGCCAGGATAATGGAAGGATCATTGGCTAATGCCCTAGCAATGGCAACCCGTTGTTGTTGACCGCCGGAAAGTTCAAACGGCTTATGCTGAAACCGATCCCCCAAACCGACTAGTTCCAATAGTTCAATTCCTTTTTCCACAGCCGCATCATTGCCCATACCCCCGAAAACCATCGGAAGCGTCACGTTCTCCAAAGCGGTCATCACCTGAATGATGTTGAACGTTTGAAAAATATAGCCGATTTTACGGCAACGCAGCCAAGCCAGTTCATAGGCATCCAGTTGGGCCACGTCGACTTCATCAATAAACACCTTGCCGGAAGTGGGCTTATCCAATCCGCCGATCATGTTAAACAGCGTGCTTTTGCCCGATCCGGAGGGGCCCATTATGGAGATGTAGTCGCCGGCTGCAATCTCAAGATCAATGCCTTTAAGTGCCTGTACATCGAGTTTGCCCAGCTGAAACGCCTTGGTTACCTTGGATACCCGCACGATATTGCGCTTTGCACTCATATAGCATTACCTGTCCGCAATCTGGCTATTTAACGGTTGATTTGCATAATATAACATCAGACTTCATATTGCCGTCATGGTTTAAATCGGCACGCGTATTGCGATCAGCCGATCTTTCGACCCCAACCCCCATCACTGTTCAACGCGCATGGCCTCCACCGGCTGCATGCGGGCGGCCACCAGTGCCGGATAAAAAACACCCACCAGGCTTAAAAAACAGCCGATCAGGGAAGCCAGCAGAATGGAAAACAGCACATCCAGCAAGGCAAGCTCAACAAAAACAACTGTGCCAAAGCGAATAAAATTATTGATGATGGCAAAAATGGCGCCGGCCACAGCGCCGACGACCGAACCAACCAAGCCTTGCATGCTGGCTTCCAATAAAAACAGTCTCAGTACAAAGCGATCAAGGGCACCCAAACATTTCATGGTGCCAATTTCTCTAAACCGCTCGGTGACGGCCATGAGCTGTGCATTTACGATTCCGACCACACACACCAGCAATGAAAGTACAATAATCCATTTTTGCTTGGGGCTGCTGCCCACCGACGTATCTTCGGGGGCGATATCGTACCCGCTGCGGACAAGCGCCTGGCGCAAATCCGGGTTTTGAGTGGCTAAGAAACCGTTGGCCACATCATTGGTGACACTGACAAAACTAAGGAAAGAAACCGCCAACACCAGGCTCATGGTTGTGATCAATGAACGGAAGAAGCGCACTTTGATACTTTTATAGGCAATTTCAACCGATTTCTTAAACGGCAAAACCACCAGCCGGTTAATGCCCTCAGCCTTTTTTAATTCTTTCGATATATTTGTTTTCCCGTTCACAGCAGCAGACATGGTGGTTAAATGATCGTAAGTCGGAAAATTATTTTTTTGATATGTTGCTTTAACGCAGGGCGGTCATAGGCAAGCCGGTTTGATAAACCGCCAGCAAGACTCAGTTTTGATAGCATACCGGCTTGACAAAGTAAATCATAATGATTCCTATTTACTGTCTTAAACGGTGGCATTCAATTACCGCAAATGCCGGTGGCATCAAGCTTTCCAGACGGGGAAATAAATGGTCACATATCGCTGACATCAAAAAACGCTTTTAAATTGGGACAGGCCGCACATTGCTGTCATTGCACCGCTACATCTTGCGATGTTTCCAATCGAAACAGGAAAAAAGGAACAATGACGTCTCAAAGGCGATTGAGCCAATTGCTAATCCACTTGGCGGTATTTTGAGCGCCGTTTAGATCGATGGGAACAGATTCAACGACTTTTTGCGTCAGCTTGCGTTGCATGCGCGATGCTAACCTTGGGGGGCTAAGGTCTTTTTCGCTTAAAACGGTCAGGGCACTCCGGCCAACCAGTCGTTGGGCCCGCAAGCGTTGCTCCCGGTCCTTGGGTGATGGCCAAACCAGTGCGGGAATCTGGGTGGCAAGGAGATTCATGGTTGTGTTGTAACCGCCCATGCTGATGGAAAGGTTGCCCGCCGCCAGATATGTCAAAAATCGATCGGAAAATCGCCTGATGACAATCCGGTCATCGGCCAGCGTTTGTAAACGATCAAAATCTTTATCATGCATAAAAGGGCCGCTAAATACATGCAATTCACCCGGAAGCTTGGATTGCAACCGTTTAAACGCTTTAATGGCCGGTTCTAAGATTAGGGCTCCGATTTTGCCACCTCCGGCACTGGCTACCAATAGAAGGTCCTGGCTCTGAAGTTTGAGATTCTGCCTCAGACGCTGACGGGTTTTTACCGATGGTTTCGGTGGTGTGATAAAGCCGGTATAAATCAACGGGATGTCGATACCGCCTAAGTTTGCAAACGTTTCATCCAGTTTTACCAGCTCCGGGTCGGCATGAACCAGCAAAGCATCAAAATATTGGTTCAAAAGGCGCAGAACCCGACGCTCATATGTTGCGGGATCTTTCTTTTCAACCAGAATATCTCTCAGGCTACAAATTACGCGGCAACGGTCCTTGGTCTGATTTCGGATATTTTCCAACAAGGGCACTAATTCGAAACGAAATGCCCGCCGCCCAAAGGGGAACAGCTCCACCATCAATAGATCCGGTTGTTCCTCGGCAAATAAGGCCCACAGCCGTTTTTGGCGCTCAGCTTTGACCTGTTCAAGCGATTTGCCTGGTTCCGGGGTATACAGGTAGGCATAGTCGCGATCCGTCATAATCGCTGG
>JASJAZ010000151.1 GCA_030066785.1 Desulfobacterales bacterium
TTAAGCGCAAAGGTTGCCGTCAACCTGGGCGGCGGCACCCATCATGCATTTCCGGGTTCGGGTGAGGGTTATTGTGTGTTTAATGATTGTGCGGTGGCCTCGCGTAAGTTACAAGCTGAAAATCGCATCCAACGCGCGTTGATTATCGATTGTGATGTTCATCAGGGAAACGGCACCGCGGCCATATTTGCCGGTGATGCATCTATCTTTACCTTTTCAATTCATGGCAAAAACAATTTTCCTTTTCGTAAAGTAAAAAGTGATTTGGATATTGCCCTGGATGATGGAACATCGGATGATGTCTATTTTAAGGCTCTACAAAATGGGTTAAGCTGTTCACTGGCGCATGAGGGTTATGATTTGGCATGCTATCTGGCTGGCGCTGATCCTTACCATGATGATCGTTTCGGCAGATTGGCTTTGAGCAAAAAGGGATTGGCCCATCGGGATCGTCTTGTTTTTGAAACGCTTTACCAGGCGGGTGTCCCGGTATGCGTGACCATGAGTGGCGGCTATGCGCGCAATGTTCAGGATACGGTTGATATTCATTTTCAAACAATTAAAATTGCTACGGAAATTTTTTGCGAATCAGGCGACCACCAACACCAACCAACTTAATGGATACGGGAGCGGGGCCATGGCATCTATCATTCACATAGCGTTATTCGGGTCTTTAACCAAAAAATTCGGACCCGCCAAAAATGCCCCTATCACTTTGAAACTCAATAGCCCTTTGGCGTTAAGTGCGATAATTAAGAAACTTGAAATTCCCCAAGATCTGGTTCAGTTAGTAATGGTCAATTATCGTGCAGTTGGAATAGATACACTAATAGAGCCCGGCGACCGGGTCGCATTATTTCCAAGGGAATATCCTTTGTTTGTAGACTGGAAAGATTTTAGAGTGAAGACTGAATGCTCGGGGTAACTACAATTCAGCTTCATTTAGGCTTTTGGAATGCAATATATTAACATCATCAGAAGAAGGATCAGCCGGCGTGACCGTTTCAGAAACCTCAGGCAGGGATTTTCCGTGCAGCAACTTTTTTTGAGGGAAAATTATACGACGGTTTAAGTTCGCTAATACGGAAGGGTCGGCTGATTCGATATCATGTAAATAAATACGCAGTAGATCGCGGTTGATTTCCGCCAAGAGTACCGTTGATTTTTGCAGCAGAGTAAGGTCGTGATTCAGTCCGATAAATTTACGGTTATTTTTCTCAGCTTCGTCTGCTACCAGTTGATGTAGTACCGCCAGGCGTGCTATCTCGTTGCCATAGCGGTGCCGGTTCTCTTTAATGCCGATTAGCACGCCCACAGTAAAAAACAGAGCAATGACGCCCAATGCTTTCAGTCCGGCGGTAAACGATTTGAAATTATCTTGTGTCACGAAAACATCCAAGGGTTATTTAATTCCGTTTCATTCCTTGGCCGATCCTTGCAAGGTCTTATTTTGGCAAGAATATATTGGCACTCGGGCCGTCTTTTCAGGCCAAATGTCCCTGCACCAGAATGTTCACGACATATAAGCTTCAAAATTTAGAGAAGGAATTTGTCAGGAGCTAAACTGGAGGATGAGCCACATTTCAAAGATAAAAGTAAATCACACAGAGTCAAGCAAGAATAACATTAATTGAAACGCATCTGAAACGTTGCAGCGAAACCAGGTGTTACATTTTCTAAAGGAAAAAAGGGATACGTTAGGGTTAGCGTGCCCCTTTTAAATTGGTTCTTGCATCAACGACACTTGAAAAATACAGCCAGTACTGCAATCAGCAAGGCAATGATCACCACCACGAAAAAGGCGCTATGCATGTTCACCCTCCTTTGTATTTTGTCAGTTTGTCTATATCGTTGTGGTTAATAAATAATTCTGGGTCGGGGAGTTTTGAGTATCTACACATGTCATTCCGGTCCCGGATCATGTCCGGGATGACGGATCCGGAATCCAATTCCTTTTAGGAGTCATCTCTGGATGCCGGCCTGCGCCGGCATGACAAAAGAAACGCCCCGACTGCTGAAATAACTAGATCGATCGAATTTCCTGCCGCATGAATATCAGATAGCTCACCGCAAAGCTTACAATGGTAATCGCCAGCAATGAGACAATATAAGGCAGCACCACAAAAAAGCTTTGACTGAGTGAGAGCGGTCCCGCAAAACGTGCCATGGATAGTTGTTCCAGCATTCCCATCTGGATAATGGTGCGCGTGGTTTTGCGCATCGGATCAATGATGGTGGCCGTAGCATCGACATACAATATTAAAGGGGAGGCCAATGATAGTGCGCGTTGAATTTTGATTTGCTTTAGAACAACCTCGGGATCGTCTTGGGTGGTATCGGAAACCAATGCACCCGCAATTGCATTGGCCCCCATGCTAATAAAAAAGGAAAAGAAAATCCATACGGCCAGAGCGGCCAAGGCGGAGGTGGCCACACTTCGAAAAATAATGGAAAACAAAATGGCAATCCCCAACCAGAAAGATACGTATACGATGCTGATAATCAGATAGATTAAGATGCGACCCACCTCTTCCACGCCGGGAATTACCCCTACCACAATAAGCCCCAAACCGGATATCAACAGCACAATGGAGCTGATCATGACGCCGATAACCACGACGCCAGCCAGAAACTTGCCATTGATAATGGTATCACGAAAGATGGGTTGTGAAAGCAGTTTGCTGAGGGTGCCTTCATTGCGCTCGCGATTAATCGTATCAAAGCCCAGGATCAAGCCCACCAGGGGCCCGAAGAACGCTACGAAGTCCACTAATGAAAAAAGTGTTCCCGAAGAGGTAAACAGCATCAAAAAAACAAAGCGCGGTTTGGCAACCCCGTTCAGTTCACGCTGGATATTTAGTCCGACCATATAAACCGTTATCATGCTGACCATGGTGATGAGGGCGAACAGAATGATAAAGCGGTAACTGCTAAAGTGATCGGCCAGTTCTTTTTTTAGAATCGGTTTGATGCCGCTCAAGGTCAGGTCTCCTTGAAATATTTCATATAAATCTCTTCCAACGTATACGCTTCGGTGCCCACGCCCAGTTTTTCTTGGGCCAGTTCTTCCATAGAACCCTGTGCCACCATTTGGCCCTTAATCATAATGCCAATGCGGTGGCAAATCTTTTGGGCCTGATGCAAAAGGTGGGATGACAGCATGACAGTCATTTGCCGTTCCTGCGAGATTTGACGGATAAGCTCAATCATACGGTTGGTGGCATCCGGATCTAAGCCGAGCGTGGGTTCATCCAGAAAAGCGACCTTAGGCGCTTTAATCAGGATTTCAGCAATTCCCAGGCGCTGCCGCATACCACGCGAAAAGGCGCCAATTTTCTTTTCAGCTTCGTCGCTTAGGCCGACCTCCTGTAGCGCCACATTAATGCGCGCTTCAGCGATATCCAATGACAGCCCATTTAATTCGGCAATATAGTGCAGCATCTGCCGGGCGTTTAGATCGTTGTAAAATCCCATATTTTCCGGCAGGTAACCGATCTGCTTTTTCACATTAATGGGATCGCGGATTGGTTCGTAGCCAAGAACTTGGGCGTGCCCGCTGGTGGGTTCGGTCAACCCTAACAGCATCAACAGAGTAGTTGTCTTGCCGGCCCCGTTAGGGCCTAGAAACCCAAAAATTTCACCAGGTTTGATATTAAACGTCAGACGATCCACGGCCTTTTGATGCCCGTATACTTTTGTCAGATCGCGCGTTACAATAACTGCCGTGGATTCCATTTTAACGCCTTCCCAGCCAACGAAATAATCCGGCCAGCCCGGCAATGACGAACACGATAATCGCAATGCCGATCCAACCCCAGGCCGCCGATGCTTTCACGGTGATGCGAAACTCGGTATTTTTAGTAGCTTTTTCACCTTCCGTTTTGATGTTCACGGCATAATCCCCCAATAGGGCCTCATCATAGGGGGTTACTAGCACTTCAATTTGTTGCAAGGCACCCGGTTCTAACACATCGATTCTTTCCGGTTTAAATTCGACTTTCCAATTTTCAGGTTTAAAGGACAGAAAGCTTATGTTGTGGTTGGCAGCCGAACCATTATTTTTAATGTACATGGAAATATTAGCCGGTTGGCCCTGCCGTGCATCCAGTGACAATATGTCGGACGGTGTGCCGACTTCCAGATCATAGGTGCCGGTTAAAACGATTTTGAGTTGGGCTTCCCCCTGGGCATCTCCCGAACTGACGCGTACGGTTATCGGGTATTCACCGGCAGGTGCCAAAGGTGACGGTTTAACCTCAACCGCTACGGTTTGACTCTGATTGCCTTTTAACCGCAGGCTTGAAATATACTTGGATTCGTATGCCGGCTTGAAGTTGATGGTCCAATTCTTGGGCCCCTGGGCAAAAAGATCGAAAATGGCGTCTTCGATCAGCTTGCTGTCAACTTCAATGGAAAACTCGAATTCTGCATCCGAAGGCCCTTGCAGCACGGGAAAGGAGGTCGTGAGTTTTACCCCCTTGGACTCCTTGGCACTATCCTCTTTCGCAATGATATTAACCGACAGTTTTTTTCGCATTTTGAAGCGCCCATCGACGGTTTGGGCCTCGATATTTAATTCGTAGGTTCCCGGCGCCGGATCTCCCGGCGGCTTGGCTTCAAGGGTTAGAATTTTATCTTCGCCCGAGGGCACATGGGCACTTGTAACGGTATATTTGTAAGTTTTGATCAGCGCCTGCCAGCCTTCCGGTTTAGCGGTAATGGCAACATTAACATCTTCATCAGACCGGCCTTTGTTGTGCAAGATGATATCCATGCTGATATCGTCGCCCGCGGGAATTTCAATCCCGGGATATTCCAACGCCATGGTTATCAGTCGTGCCGGTTTGCGCGATGTGTCATTGTCGGCTGCTAGGGTGCTGCTAACGGATAAACTCATGGAAATTAAGGCTCCCAGCAAAATTGACAGGGCTCGAATCGAAAAATGGTTCTTCATCAATATACCTCCAATGGACAGATGGTGCTGTTGCATTTATATGTAACGTTTTCAATGCGTTCGGAATGTGCAAAAACAAGCGGTGGTCTATTGCCTGAAAAAGAATTTATATCCAACCCTCGTTTTGAAAGTAAAGCAAAAATTGGCGCACGGGGCGATATCGGATGTATGACAATCTTAAAATTCACATTTAAAATATATGGGTCATCATATTCATTTACACTGATTGAAAGGAAACCATGTGAAAGATTTGGCTTTAATCGAATTTTTAGAAAGTCGCTTAATTGCCAGGGTCTTCCGAAGTGTTCACATCATTGGCATTACCGTTGGAAAGCCTTTGCTTAATGTAATGTCGCTCGGCGCGCTTGAGGTCTTCTTCAGAATAATAGTCCAGATTTTCAGGGATTCGAAACGCTTGGCGATAAACTTGAATTAAATTTTTAAACCCAACGGTTTTGCTGCAAGACACATTACGCTCCATAAGTTGCTGACGTTAATTGTTACGAAGAATTGTGCATTAAACATGGGCGAGATGCCCTGGCAACGAAATTTTTAAGCACTGATTTTAAGCTGTCAATATGTGTGTAAAAGTGGACTTTGTTAGCAGTAAATGTGAGGATTTGACGCTACCGGCGGTTGCCAAGGGCATACAAAAATTTGTCTGGTCAAATATCATTGGCGTCTTGAGGCAACGCTCCCGCATCAAAAACTAAAGTGATTGCAACTGATCATTAGCCGTTTTAATTCTGGTTTCAATTTCATTTAAGATGCGTTTGATTTCTGCCGTGTTTTGCACGCAAAGTTTTTTACAAAATTGCCGAATTTTTTTGTGCACGTCGGTGACAGCCGGCAATGTCGGATACGTTTTCAAGCCCAGGCGGTCCAATGGTATGGTTTGGTACCGCATTTTGTTGTCCATGTTGCATTCCGCGCTGGTCGAGGTGCCCCCCAGGATGCATTCTTTTTCCATCAGATCCGTGTTAAATTTTTTAGAAAATTGCAAAGTTGCCGTTGGTGATTGCAGTTGATTGAGGTCGCTGATTTCCTGATTGATAAGCGTATGTATTTCCCGCACCAAATGGTAATAGATAGGTGGTTCATCTTCACAGGTATTGGTGTCGGATAAGGTTATGGGACCATGCATGTATTCGCGCGAGACAGATTCTAATTTGGCAAAAGCCCACGTTACCAGATTGGCATACTTGCTTCTTAATCGGTAACCTTTGGGCATTTGGCCGGGAAGGGCGCGCACAAAGGAGCTGCTGAGGTGCTGATAGGCGTTGGCATTTGATCCGATGGCATTAAAAAAATCGTTGGTCGCCTGACCGTTTAACAGCAAATAATCCAAAAAGGAGACACTGTTGATAACCGTATTTTCTTTCCGGCGCAAAGATGCCACGTTGGCATTAAAAATTTCGATTTTATGATCGAGTTTTTTACGTTTACCAAAAAAGCATTCTGCGGCTTCGGTGAGCGTTTCTTCCACCAGGTCATCGCCAAAGTCATTCAAAGGGGACATATTTTCTACGCGGGCTCCTTATGTATGGTTGTATTGGCTGCTGCCGATATTTCGCAAGCGCTGAAGTTGCAGATGCCAATGCTGCTGGATCATCTTATATACATCGGTTGCAGGAAAATCAATCGGTTCAATTTAAATTTGGCTGGCTGGTCAATATCCCAGCAACCGAGATTATGTTACGCAAGTACACCCGCGGGTTGGATCAAAAGTTTACATCGGATGTTTAAAATTGAAAACCGATATGATATGCACGGGTGATTTTTGAATCGAAACTTGAATGGTTCTGTAGGAGTCGTTGCAATTTTAGCGCGTTATTTACTATCGATAAAAGATGCTTATTGTTCCATTAAAAAATTGACTATCATATACGCTAAAGTAGGAGGATATGAGGATGTACAACGAAACGGTTATGGATCATTTTAGAAATCCACGCAATGTGGGAACGATCGAAGATGCGAATGGCGTTGGCGAGGTGGGCAACCCCTTGTGCGGCGATATGATGACCATTTACCTTAAAATTAAGGATGAACATATCGAAGATATCAAATTTCAGACCTTTGGTTGTGGCTCGGCCATCGCTGTTTCCAGCATGTTGACAGAGATTGCCAAGGGTAAAAGTCTTTCCGATGCTAAAAATATCACCAACAAAGATGTGGCCAAGGCGCTGGAAGGGCTTCCCAAAAATAAAATGCACTGTTCTAATCTGGGCGCCGACGCCCTTCAACTTGCAATTCAGGATTACGAAGACCGATTGTCCGGCAAAAAGCGTGAAGAACCGGTGCGCAAAGATGCCCACGAGCATACGCACGGTGAAAAATGCTATTGTCCTTACTGTGATGTCGAGATCATGGGTGAAACCACTTTTTGCGAAGCCTGTCAGTCCGATCTGGACGAAGAACACTAATTGTCAGGGTTGAAAGGAACGATAAGCATGTCAGTTATTAACTTAGACCATATATCATCCAATCTGCTGCTGCCCGAGGTCAAAGCGGCCATGATTGATGCCATCAACCGTGATCTGGCCAATCCTTCCAGCCAGCACAAGCGGGGCGAAGAGGCGGCCGAGCTGTTGGCCAAAGCGCGCGAATCGGTGGCCAATCTGGTCAACGCCCAAGCACCCAAAGAAATTGTGTTTACCTCCTGTGGCACGGAATCGGCCAACCATGCCATCAAAGGTGTGGCCATGGCCAATGCCAAAAAAGGCAAACACATTATTACCTCCAATGTTGAACATAACGCCGTCATCCGAAGCCTGCGGCGCTTAAAGGGGCAAGGATATACGGTCACCTCGCTGGCGGTGGATGCCCATGGACATGTGAATCCCCAAGACGTGGCCGATGCGATTACCGATGACACGATCCTCGTCTCCATCATGCACAGCAACAATGAAACCGGAACAATCCAACCCATTGCTGAAATCGCTAACATTACCCGCGAAAAAAAGATCATCTTCCACACAGATGCGGCCGACTCCGTGGGGGTGGTACCGATTGATGTTCAAGAGCTGGGGGCCGATGTGGTCAGCTTTGCCTCCAACACATTTTATGGGCCAACCGGTGTCGGCGGCCTCTATATTCGCCGCGGCACACTGATTTGGCCGATTTTAGACGGTGGTGTGCAGGAGCACAACAAGCGTGCTGGCACTGAGAATCTCATTGGGATCATCGGTATGGGAGTTGCGGCTGAAATCGCCAAGCGTGATATGGATAAGCGTCTATCCCATCTGAATACGCTGAAAACCAAACTGCTGAATGATTTGCCCAACTACATCGATGAATACATTATCAACACCCCACCCACAGAAAGTTTACCCAACCTGGTATCCATATCCATCCAGTATATCGAAGGTGAGAGTGTTATGTTGATGATGGATGATGACGACATTGCCGTATCCACCCGGTCCGCCTGTGCGACAGGGTCCCTGCGGGCGTCGCACGTGCTGCTTTCCATCGGCCTCAGTCACGCCGATGCCCAGGGAACACTGGTGGTCGCCTTCGGCATCGACAATACGGCCGATGATGTCGATCGGTTTCTGGAATCTTTGCGCAATGTCGTCACAACTTTGCGTAACATTTCGCCATTGTATCAAAAACGCGCCAAGGCCTAACCGCCGACCACCCAATTCAGCTCAATAGCTTTACAGACCCCCGGCATTCAAAAAACAATGGTATGACCGGGGTTTATTTTGTTCCGGCTTAGCCAGGGGCCGAGGGTCTGACTATTTTCCAGGATAAAATGAGAGCTTGCGGATCAGGATTGTTCGAATAAAAGCGGCCAATTTTCCAGAGTCGTGGCGCACAACGCCCCCGGAGATATCGATGAGATCCGCTTTTTGAATGTCGCGCTGCTTCCAACGGGGATTGTCGGGATTCACCACCACAAATTCGGCTTTTTGCTCTAAATATTTTTGGGTGATGTCTGCCGGGGGGCGACTGGAATTGTAAATGATACCATCCACGCAACAGCCCATGCTGGCCTCGAGCTGTTCAACAAAATCCACTCCCGCAAAATGATGGGTTTCACCAAACTTGGTCATGATATTGAGGATGTAATAAATGGGGGCTTTGGTGGCCTGGAGCGCCTCTTTTACCCCTGGAACAATAAGGTTGGGAATAATGCTGGTAAATAAATCGCCGGGGCCCAGAAGAATGAAATCGGCTGTTTTAATGGCATCCATGACCGGCGGATATACCGATATTGAATCACCGTGATGCGGGACAAGGTAAACATCACGGATTTTTTCACGCTGGGTGCCGCGCGGCATATCGATGGCGGTTTCGCCATAGATGCGTGTGCCGTCAGTCAGCTCAGCCACCAGTGTAACCTTATCAATGGTTACCGGCAAAATGCGGCCGCGTGTATCCAATATTTCCGCCAATGCTTGAACACCGGCGGGAAAGCTTCCGGTATAGCGGGACAGCATCGTTAAAAGCATATTGCCGGCATTGTGGCCCAGCAGCCGCCGATCGGAAGTAAATTTTTTTAACAGAAGATTGCGGGCGGTTTCATGGTGCGGCGATAGGGCCAGGATACACTTGAGCACATCGCCCGGTGGCAGGATGCCAAGCTCATCGCGCAATCGGCCGGTACTACCGCCACTGTCAGCCATCGACACCACGGCGGTAATGTCGATTTCAGGTAAATTGCTCAAACCGGATAACAGTGCAAACTGTCCGGTGCCGCCGCCGATGGTTAATATTTTAGGTATCTGCATGTACCTGGCTTTAAATCAATTTTCAGACTGGGCATATCTTTATTTAGAATCTCTCTCATGGTACTCAGAATCCGGGGCGGAGTCAACGTTCATTAAAGCAATGCAGGGCCTTGATGGTATACAAAGCGGACTTCAATTGCATCTTTGCGGGGCCAATTTAGCGGCTTGTTTTTCTTATGGGGATGCTTATTGTAACGAAGTAAAAGTTAACCTCTAAGCTGATTTACGATTTAAAAATGAAAGGAGCAGCGCATATGCTTACCCCCAAGATGGAAGCAGAATTAAATGAGCAGGTAAATAAGGAAATGTATTCAGCCTACCTCTATATGGCCATGTCGGCGCACTGTGAGGGGCTCGGTCTCAAAGGTTTTACCAACTGGTTTATGATTCAATATCACGAGGAAATGTATCATGCCATGAAAATGTATGAATACATTCACAGCCAGGGCGGAACGGTTACGCTTAAGGCTATTAACGAACCACCGACGGATTTTGAATCCCCCCTTGACATGTTTAAAAAAACCCTGGCCCACGAGCAGTTTGTCACGCAGTCGATCAACAATTTGATGGACACCGCAATTGCCGAAAAAGACCACGCGACCCAGATATTTTTGCAATGGTATGTTACCGAACAGGTTGAAGAAGAAGAAAACGATAATGACATCATTACCCAGCTTGAAATGGTCAAAGACCATCCCCATGCACTATTGATGCTGGACCGCGAATTGTCCGGCAGGCAGGCCAATGTTCCCCTCGATTTCAGCAAGGGGGTAGGTGGTGATGATGAAGGTGGCGATTAATCCGTTCTAATACCGCTGGTTCGATATCTCGCCAGCAGCACAGTTCCTTGATGTTTAAATCACCCCCCCCTTTTATAATGGCGTGATAAACCGGGTGCCGAGCACCCGGTTTGCTTTATTATTATAATGAATGTTGACCCATCAGGTAATTTAAATGGCATTTTGATGACCTTGGCCGGTGGGCAATTATGAGTCTCGCTCCTTGGACTGGATGATTTCGCGAATTTTACGTGCCAGTTCTTTCATGCTAAACGGTTTCTGAATAAAACCATTGCACCCGCGATTTAATATTTCGGTGGCCTGGCCGTTGATGCTGAATCCGCTGGAAAGCAGTACCTTGATGTCTGGTTCGAGCTTTTTTATCTGATCAAAGACCTTCCCACCGCCGATGCCCGGCATCACCATATCCAGTACAACGAGATCGATATCGGCATGTTTTTCTTCAAAAATCGATATGGCCTCTTTGCCGCTGCCGGCGGTCAAAACCGTATAGCCGATTTTGTTCAGCATTTCGGCTCCGATGGCCAAAACGGTTTTTTCATCATCGACAAACAAAATTGTTTCCTTGCCGGTCGCAATATCTTCGATGGTATCGCTGCGTTGTTGAAAATCTTTGTCGGTCGCGGGCAAATAGAAACTGATGGTTGTGCCGATGCCTTTTTTGGAAGCCACATCAATGTAGCCGCCATGTCCTTTGATGATGCCATATACGGATGCTAAGCCCAGACCTGTGCCGCGCCCCATTTGTTTGGTCGTAAAGAAAGGATCGAATATGCGATCTTGGGTTTCCTGATCCATGCCGGTTCCCGTATCAGTGATCATAACCTGGATATATTGCCCTGGTTTCGGGTTATAAAGATGATCTTGCATGTCGGCATGGGTAACATTTTTACTTCGCAGGATGAGGTCGCCCCCCTCCGGCATAGCCTCGGCGGCATTGACGTATAAGTTGAGCAGCAGCTGCTCGATCTGCCCCTGATCCGCTTCGATCGCCCTTAAATTCGGTGCTAATTCTTGGTGTACCGTTATATCTCTGCGCGTCCGATTAAAGGTTGCGGCGGTTTCGGTAATCATTCGGTTTAGATTAAAGGGTACCGGTGAATATTTGCCTTTGCGGGCGTAGCCCAAAAGCTGTGAGGTTAGCTGAGTACCACTTTGGATCTGTTTTTCAATGTTTTTTAATTTTTCAAAATGGGGGTGGGCGGTATCCATATTAAATAGCATCAGCGATACATTGCCCTGGATACTCATCATCAGGTTATTGAAATCGTGAGCGATACCACCGGCCAGTGTTCCGATAGCCTCCATTTTCTGGGCTTGCTGCAACTGATTTTGAAGGTTTTGCTGTTCTTGTTCGGCCTGTTTCCGATCGCTGATATCCACGTAGTTTTCAATTCGGCCCCCCGCATAAAGTCCTGAACGGATGGGCTGACTCCAGTGCTCCAGCCACCGTGATTGCCGATTTTCAGCAGACAAAACATGGCATTCGAATTTATCGGGAAAGGAATTGGCATCATAGGAGGCCAGTAAGCGATTCATCACTGTTTGTGCATCTTGAAAAATCGACGCACTGGTAGTCGATACCAACTGGCGTTTGTCTTTGCCGATCAGATCCTTGCGGGTCAAACCAAAAAAACTCTCGATGGTTTGATTAAGCCAGACGACTTTATAGTCAGCATCGATGATAAAAAGCCCAACGATCGAACTGTCGAGCAAGTCATTGAGAAATAAGCGGTATTGATCGGTGTTGCGCAACAGAGATTTTTCGGCCTTTTTCTGCAGCGTAATATCGCGCAGATGAATCATACTTACCGGCCGTTTTTGAAATTCAATGCCGATGCTCACCACCTCGATGTCTAAAGCCTGATTATCTTGACGCAGGCCTTTAAACTCATAGCGGGAGGGTTCGGTTTGGGGTCCTGGCTTGTGCCGATAAATGGTGTTGATGCGGTTGCGATCATCCGGATGAACCAATTTAGAAAAAGCCGTGCCCACAAGCTTTTTGTGCGGATCATAGCCAAATATTTCTAAAAACCGCAAGTTGGTGGATACAATTTTGCCCTGATCCAGGATGGCAAATCCATTTATAGCGGTATCAACAGCGGCGCGGTTCAATTTCTCACTTGCCTTAAGGGTATTTTGCTGCGCCTTTAATTCACCCAAAGTCGTTTCGAGTTCCTTGATTTTTTGGGCTAGTTTTTGCGGGGACTTTTCTTGCGTCATCCACTAACTCCTCAATACATTTTAGTTCCGGAGGTGCATTATAAACGGTTGTGGATCATGTACTGTTTTATTTCAACGTGCGTGCAACCCTATTTTTCTGTCGGGTCTACCGCATCTTGCTTGTTTTCTTTAAGGGTTTTTAACCGCTGCTGCATCTCTTCGTAGCGGGCTTCATCAAAAACGCCGATTTCTTTGGCGTGGATCTCATAAATTCGAAGACACGTGCCGGCATCAACGTCATTTTCTTCGGTGATGAAATTGTCAAACCATCTAAGATTGTTGCTAACCGATTTGGCATATATTTGCCGCCTAAATTCATCGTATTGCTGTTGATCAAATTTACCCGCATCCCGGGCGGTCGAGCGCCAGATGTTCAAGGCGACCATCGAGGCATAAAAACCATCTTTTTCCATGGAACGCTTCAGGCGCCATAAGCTGTTGGCCGCCGCGCGGTTTAACATACGTTTGTGCGCTTTTTTTTGATCGATCTGTTTTTTTTCGGCCGGCGCTTGGGAGGCTTGCTGCGCGTGCAGATTTACCATTGAACCGCAAACCAAAAATAACGTTGTGAACCCAGTCAAAAACAGTTTTTTCATACGTTGTGCGTTCCGTTGACCGCAGAAACGGTCGTGAAGCTTGAATGTGCGGTAACCATTCGATTAAGTTATCGGTTTTGGGGTTGCATACCTTTAACCCGAAGAGCGTGGCAGTGTAATAAGCTGCCCATTGTTAGGGGTGTAATATGCGCCAATTAAGCCCTAAATGCTTATAAGCTTCTATAATTATATTAGAAATTGCTTGGATTGTGAAGTCTTTCCCGTCTGCCCAGGTATTTCATTTTAT
>JASJAZ010000016.1 GCA_030066785.1 Desulfobacterales bacterium
CCCTGGGCCATGCAAGACAAAAAAGGCGAGTGGATCGGGTTTGAAATCGATGTGGCCAAAAAACTGGCTGAAGATATGGGCGTTAAAATTGAATTTGTGCCCACCAAATGGGAAGGTCTGATTCCATCCCTTCTGACGGGCAAGTTTGATTTAATTATTGCCGGAATGATGGGAACGCCCCAGCGTGCTTTGAAAATCAATTTCACGCAGCCCTATGATTTTTCGGTCATGAACCTGGTAGCCAATAAAAAAGTAGCTGCCGGTTTTAACACCGCCGCCGACTTCAACCGACCCGATGTAACGGTGCTGTGTCGCAATGGCACCACAGCCGTACCGGCGGTCAAACGTAATTTGCCCAAGGCCAAACTGCTCCTTTTCTCAGAAAACGGTCCCATGGTGCAAGAGCTGCTCAACGGTAAAGCGCACATTGTGGTGGCATCTTCACCCGAACCCGCCCAATTGGCCACCAAACATCCTGATACCCTGAAATTTATCGACGAATCACTGGGTAAAGAGCCGATTTCCATGGGTGTGCGCAAAGGCGATCCCGACACGCTGGCCTACCTGAATAACTGGATCACTGTTGTCAGAAACCAGGGCTTTATCGAAGAAAAAGTCAACTATTGGTGGAAAGGCATGGAATGGCAGTCGCTCATCGAATAGGTTTGAGCGCCAGTTTAACAAACTAAAGATCGGTATGGCTGCCGCCGGTTTGCGGTGGCAGCTATATCATCGATAGACACTTTACAATGTACAAAGAAAAAGTCGCGCTTAAATCTTGGGATCTGCTGTTCTTTGGTCTGATGGTAGGCTTGGTCTGTGTTTTCCTTTACCGGATTGACGTGGGCCTGAACTACAACTGGGCTTGGCATAAAATTCCCCAGTTCTTGTTTCGCTACGATCCGGAAACAGATGCATGGGTGTCCAATATCATCATGTGGGGGTTGTATAATACCCTGCGGTTAAGCATATGGGGTATTATTCTGGCCAGCCTGTTTGGCACACTTATGGGAATGGCCCGGTGCTCCAAGATTCTTTTCTTTCGTCTGGTCAGTGGCACCTATGTCGAATCCATGCGCAACCTGCCGCCCCTGGTTATCATCTATATTGTCTATTTTTTTATCGGCGATCAGGTCATGCCCGGCATGGGCCTCGACACTTTCCTGGAGCAGCGCTCGGAAACCGTTCAAAGCCTGGTCACTTTCGGCTTTGCCAAGCCTCAATATATCACCGCTTTTTTATCCGCGCTGTTGACCTTGGCCATATTCGAAGGCGCGTACATCACCGAAATTGTTCGTTCCGGAATCCAGTCAATTGACCGCGGCCAATGGGAAGCGTCGTATGCTTTGGGGCTTTCCTGGTGGAAACAAATGCGTTACATTATTTTACCCCAGGCCTATCAGCGAATCTTGCCACCATTGGCGGGGCAATTTATTTCACTCATCAAGGATTCTTCAATTGTTTCCGTCATCTCAATTCAGGAACTCACCTTTCAGGGTACCGAGTTAATGACGGGCACCCTCCTGACCATGGAAATTTGGATCACCATTACGCTTCTATATTTGGCACTGACCCTGCCCTGCTCGTTGCTGGTCGAACGACTCGAAAAGTTCATGGCCCGCAGTCTACGCTAATCTATTCAAGCTATAAAATCACGATGGGCTTTGGTGAGCAGGTAAAGGTGATAAGGCGGCACACCGGGAGGAATCCCGCAACCGGGCATGAGGATAAATCCGCGCGGTGCTCGATGTCCCTTCTCAAGAGCATCACGACATAGGCGGTAGATCTCTTCCGGCGGTCCCAGATGGATCACGGCTGGTTCGATATTGCCGGCGATGATGCACTGCGCGCCAAAGTGCTCAATGGCCGTAGCGAGATCCACTTCGTGACCGAAGCTGACAATTCCAGGATCGCCCATGGGAATCTGGCGCCACAAGCTCAGATTTTTATTTTGCTCGCCGCAAATGTGGCAGTAGATATGGCGGATACCGGTTGCCAGGATCTCTTTATGCAATTCTAATTGGTAGGGCAATACAAAGGTTTGAAAAAAACGGGGCGACAACATCTGATTGGAAGCGGTGGGGGCTGCCAGATAGACCAATATGCTGGAGGGTGGATATCGCTTGGCAAAGAGCTGCACGACGGCCACGCTGTAATCCGTGGCGAGTCGCAACAACCGATGGGCCAGCTCCGGCTGCTTGATCATCCAGCGCAGTAAAAGTTCAGGCCCGCACAAGCTGCGCGCCCCCTCGATGGGCGAGGTGATAAAGGGAAACACGGGCAGGTTATGCGCGTGCTGCAACTGCGCAAGCATCAGATACTTGGGCAAGGGACCGGCATTGGCAATATCGAGGGGCAATCGAACACCCTGCACATCGGCTTCGGTCGTAACCGGGTAGCGGGTGGCCACCGGCGCCATATCGTATTCGCCTGTGGGCCATTTGATCTCACCACCAAAGGCCCAGGTCACATCCGAGGCCCCGCCCACAGCCATCCGTGGAATGCCATCATCGCCGAACATCTCGGCGGTTTTTATTTGCGACCAGAAACTTTTTTCCGGATCGTTGTAGGCCGCCACCGCCGGGTAGCCCATATTCTGAAGCGCAAAGGTGGGAACCGCCCCATATAGCCATACCAATGGCTGCGTAACGTTTTCACCCGCCAGGAGGTGCTTGAATCTGGCGCCGGTTGGGGCCGCATAACTTGGGAAACCAAGCATGGTGGCGTTTCCTTAGATTTTTTCTATTGTTCAGGGTAGCTGGCGTAATGCTCCATAAACCACGCCCGGGCCTCATAGGCTTGAATAAGATGTTCCGCCGGAACATTAAACGGTATATCTCAGCCGGGGGCAAAGGTGTAGCCGTGATTTCCGCCGGCCGCTAAACTAATCAATGCGTCTGCTTTGGGATCAATCATGCCTAACATTAAAGCGCTTGTGAGCTTGAGGTTGCCGCCGAAACCTTTGCCATATCGATGGGCCATATCACGTACAAAACCCAGGTTCACCTGCTCATCGACCGCAAACCCATGGGTACCCACTTGGCAGACTTCCTCCAACACCTTGGAGCAGTCGCCGCAAATAAAAAAGGTAGAGGTTAGATTGTCCGCATGAATCACCTCAAGCGCCGGTTGGCAATTGGGGGTTACAAATTCGCGGAAGGTCTGTGGCCGCACCTGGGATGCCACCGGATCGACAATGGCGATGATCGCACATCCCATTTCCGCATAAAACCGGGCCGCTTGAGCGCCGGCCTCACCGGCAAATTCCAGCACCGCATGCGCATATTCCTTGCGCTTGAGCAGGGCCGTAAAAATTTGCGGCCCCGCCAAGTGCGATGCCAGGGTCAACGGTCCACATACTAACCCGAGCATGGCGCAATCCAATTCATCCAGTTGTGGTTTGGCCATGTGGGCGGCTTCAAAAATCAGCGGCCAGCGCCCGCTGTCACGGGAAAACATTTCCAAGCCTGCATCCAAGGGTGTCCCTGCCTGGCAGGGATGGGTGGTTACTGAGGGAACATTGTCTTCCCACCAGGCTAAGT
The DNA here is from genome assembly GCA_030066785.1 of Desulfobacterales bacterium. Classification (GTDB taxonomy): domain Bacteria; phylum Desulfobacterota; class Desulfobacteria; order Desulfobacterales; family JASJAZ01; genus JASJAZ01. Next base: position 3,543 of record JASJAZ010000016.1, read on the forward strand.
CGCATCCCAAGGCATGGGCTTCCACCGATAAATCAAATAGCAGGGGAATTCCGTCGGCGTGGTAAAGCCGGGCGGCATGCACCACCCCTTCAGCCAGCAGCGCCGGATCTTTCAGAAACTGCTCGGCTGACGTATCAATCAACTTAGCGCAATGCACCCCGGCATACGGCAACCAGGGTGGCATTGCCGTCTGCTGACCGCGGGTAGCATCAATTAAAAGCTTTTTGGCCATAGTATATCCTCTCATACATCATCATGCCGGCACACCATTAGAAGGGAAATTCAACCCCCATTGCCGCAATATCGTCTTTGACGCGCCGATACATATCATAATGTTCCGGGATCGGCAGCGCCTTGGCCACATCGTAACACTCCTGATATTCTTTGCCGATGGGGGCATCGGCGGCCTGATCTTCATATTTGGCCAGCAGTTTGAGGGCCGTCTCGTTGGCCTGCTCCCGGCTCATTCCCATGTTAGCGACTGCATGACCAACCTCTACGCCCAGCCGCGCCTCCAAGGGAGTGGCCCTATTGCGGTATTTATTGCGAGTAGAGGCCATCTCCCATAAATGCCAGCCACAAACCGTACTGACCAAGGCATGGCAGGCCGTTTCATAAAAAAGCATCTCGGTCATGGGGCCGGCATTGGCAAAACCGTTGGATGTATACAGCAACTTGCTATTGCGGGCCATTGCCTGTCCCGCCATGGCGATTGGCCAGAGCAGTTCCCGCGTTGTATTGGAGCCCCAATTAAGGTGAAACGGAAAATGCTGATTATAAATAGCCCCATGTATCAGAAGCCCTTTGATGCTATAGGCCACCAATGTCACCGCCACGCCTTCCGAGCCGCCACACCAGCCGCCATAGATGGGGCCTGTCAGGTTGCCGGTGAAACATCCGTACTGGGCATAATGAACCGAACGGTTTAGCAAGGTGTCGGCGGTCTTGAACTCTGTCAGCGAGCCCACCAACCGTGAATCGGTGGTGCGGACGCCCCAGTCATTGTCCGAAACCGCAATCTGGCCGCTGTCATGCTCTGCCGTTCCCACCGCCACGAAGAAAGTACCGGGACGACCCAGCTGTTTGGCCGCCAAACGCATGTTATAAATATGCTGGACACAGCCGTTGATTTCGGTAGGGCCGCCTGATTCGATTAACTGCCCAATGGAATCTTCCAGAATCGGTGCGCAAAAGCCGTTTAAGAGCGGTTCCTTGAGGTAGGCGGCACACATGGAATGGTGCAAATGTTCATCCACGGTGATGTCGGGACTCAAGATGCAAAACGGCGGTTCGCTGTCTTCAACCTGGCGATGTTTCCAGAGGACGGCGTCTTTACCGGCGCCCACCCAGTAGCGGTCTTTGGCAATGTAGAGGGCTTCCTTAATTTCGTCATCGCTGACATTAATGATCCTGTGTGAATCGGTGTTATAGACCCCGACTTTCCGAAACAGTTCCCAGCCTGCCTGCCAGATTCGATCGGCCATGGCGTCGTCAGCCGGAACCGGAGTGGCGGAATCATATTGAATCTCGTATTTTTTTATCAACTTTTTTAGGGTGGGTGTAAACAGCTTGGGAAGAAAATCATCTTCTTCCATATGCGGCCCGGTTTTAGAACGCGCTATGATTTCCCACAATCGATATGCAGTTGTCATGAATCACCTCTCAAAAAAATTTGGATCGTAACCGTCAGCGTTACTGATGGTTGTGGTTTGCATTATTTTTCGATGAGCGCCGCCATCATTTTTGAAGCCGAATTGGCATCTTCGCAGTACAGATCGGCTCCAATTTTATCGGCCCAACCTTTGGTGCAGGGGGCCCCGCCAATAACCACTTTATATTTATCGCGCAGACCCTTATCTTTCAAAAACTCGATGATCTCCTGCTGACGCGGCATGGTGGTGGTCATCAAGGAAGAGGCGCCGATAAAATCAGCCGCCATCTCTTCGGCCGCCTTTATAAAATCGAGCGAATCAACATCATAGCCTAGATCACGTACCTCGAAGCCACTGGTTTCAAGCATCAATTTAACAATGTTTTTGCCGATTTCGTGCAAATCACCTTTAACCACCCCCAGTACCACCTTGCCCTTGAGCACCATTTGATTATCGCTGGCCAGTTTGGGTCGCACAATTTCCACCACCGCCTGTAACGTTTCCCCGGCCAGCATGACTTCGGGTAAGAAAATTTCCAGTTTGGCAAACTGATCCCCTACACGTTCCATTGTGGCCGTCAGCGTTGTTAATATCTGCACTGGATCCACACCTTCATCCAGCATTTTTTGGGCCAGCGCTTCGCTTTCTTGCTGTTCGCCGTTTTCAACCAATTTATCAAGCTGTTCCAATGACATGGCAACCTCCCAAATAAACCTGATCGTTGTTATAAGCCTTAATTGCGCACCATTAAGCGTATTTTAATTGAACGCGCATATTTTGATTTGAATCGATCTATAATATATTAATGATATTTTTGTCAAATATTTTTTATATTTTATTAGTTGACAATTAGGCTGTTTTAGATACAATACCCCCCACATTTTCCAGGCAGCCAATCCGATTGGCGCTAAACAGGGGCAAACAGATGACCAAAGCAGAAACCTATGCCGCTTTACGTGACCAGATTGTTACCAATTCCGTGCGGCCGGGTGAAATTTTAAACGAAAAAGACCTCATGCAGCAGTATAGCATTGGTCGTTCCCCTTTGAGAGAGATTCTATTTCGGCTACAGGAAGAAAACCTTTTGAAGCCGCTACCACGGCATGGATACATGGTCACAACTTTGGATATCGCCGAAGTGCGCGAATTGGTGGAGCTCAGGCGCGAAATGGAGGGTTTTGCCGGCCAGTTGGCCGCTCGCCGAATCTCGGATGATCAAATCGAACAAATGCATCAGATTCTTCAAACGGCTGAAAAAACGAATAATTCTGATAATGATAGCATTAATGTTAATGATTATTATGACACGCAATTTCACAGGGTCTTATATCAGGCCACAGGCAATCAAAAACTAACCAAAATTTTGCTGGATTTGCATATTGTCATGCTCCGGATCTGGTTTCATGTGGGACTGCATGCCATGGAATTTGCACAACAATCTCAAAATCTTTATTTAGTGCTTGAAGCATTGCGGGCCAGAGATCCACAAAAGGCACGCCGTGCCATGGAAGCCCACGTGGATTTATATGCGGCCAAAATTAAAGAAAAATTTCTTTAATCTGATTCATTGGCAACTTGTTATCATATTCGGCCATTGGCATTGATACCATCAACCATTGTCGTATACGGCGTAACCCATTTAACCGTTCGAAAAAGCTTGCAATAGATATAGACACCTCATTTTACGGAGCAAATTCATGAAGAGTGGATTCAAATCCCAATGCATACCAAATTACCGCCTGTTAACGCTTGAGCAAATTAAAGCGGTGCATACCGCAACCCTCGAACTGCTGGAAACCATCGGGATTAAAATCCATCATGAAGAAGCCCGCAACATGTTGGCCGATGCCGGCTGCAAAATTAAAAAAGATAATCTGGTTTTAATCCCCAACTGGCTGGTGGAACAGGCCATTCAAAGTGCGCCGTCGCGGATCACGATTTATGACCGCCAAAATCGGGAAGCCATGCGACTGGAAGAACGACGGGTCCATTTTGGCCTGGGAACGGATCTGATTCAGACTTACGATTTGGCAACCGGCCAGTTGCGACCATCGATGCTTGAAGATGTTGCCCGGGCCGCGCGCATTTCCGATGCGTTAGAGCATATCGATTTTATAGGCTCGTATGCATTGCCCCAGGATTCACCCACCAATTTGATGTATTTTGACTCGTTTAAAACGGAATTGGAAAACTCAACCAAACCGATTTTTTTTACCGCCGCCGGTCTGGAAGATATCACTTTGATCAATGATATGGCTGCCGCCGCTGTAGGCGGACACGATGTGTTAAAGGCCAAACCGATTCATATTCATTATGCCGAACCGCTAAGCCCTTTGACCCATTCAACGGGTGCAGTGGCCAAATTATTTTTCTGTGCTGATCACGGTGTACCGGTTAATTACACCCCGGGCATGATGTCAGGCGCCAGTGCGCCGGTTACCCTGGCAGGTGCCATAACAATGGGAAATGCCGAGGCCTTAAGCGGTTTGGTGATGCACCAACTGCGCGCCAAAGGTGCTCCGATTATATCCGGTTTTGGCATGTCCACCATGGACATGCGCACCTCCACCTGTATTTACGGCTGTCCCGAATATCGACTCGCCTTATCGGCCTGTGCCGATATATACCACTATTATGGCCTGCCCATGTGGGGTACGGCGGGTGTGAGTGATTCCAATTGTTTGGATCAGCAGGCAGGCATGGAATGGGCGGTCTCCATCATGGTGGATAGCCTCAATGGCGCCAATCTGGTGCACGATATCGCCTATTTGGGCCAGGGGTTAATCGGACACCCCGGAGGCCTGGTCATGTGCAACGAAATCATCAGCTACATCAAGCGTTTTATCCGTGGTTTTGAGTTAGACGACTTCCATATCGGGCTGGATGTCATCCGGGAAGTAGGGCCGGGAGGCGAATTTCTCACCACGGATCAAACCATGAATTTATTCAAAAAGGAACACTGGATCCCCCAGCAATGCAATCGAGATAATCTGGATACCTGGTTGCAGCAAGGAAGCAACGACTGGGGGCAGAGATCAAGTCAGAAAGCAGAAAAGATTCTTGAGTCCCACGAACCGGAGCCGTTGAGTGCTGACATTCAAAAGGAATTGGATGCGATTCGCCAAGCGGCCATTAAAAAGTTACAGGATATCCACTTTATTGCTTAATCCTAAAATAACAAAAGATGTCCGCCACGCCGTGCATTTTGCGCAAATGCCTTAAACGATTGAGCCGGCCAAATGGCGGGCTACAAAATCTGGCTTAGAAAAAGCTTGGTGCGCTCTTCCTGGGGGGCCGTGAAGAAATGCTCAGCCGTGCCCACTTCCACGATCTTGCCATCTTCCATAAAGATGACCCGATCGCTAACCTCACGCGCAAATCCCATCTCATGGGTCACGCACACCATGGTCATGCCTTCGCGGGCCAAATCTTTCATAACTTCCAGTACTTCACCAATCATCTCGGGATCGAGCGCGCTGGTCGCCTCATCAAACAACATAACTTTGGGCATCATGGCAAGGGCCCGCGCGATGGCCACACGTTGCTGTTGGCCTCCGGAAAGGTGGCTGGGGTAGTTGTCGACTTTTTCTTCAATACCGACTTTGCGCAGCAAATCCATCGACATTTGCGTCGCCTTTTCTTTACTTTTTTTGCGGACGCGCCGTTGGGCTAAATTCACATTTTCCAGCACCGTCATGTGGGGAAACAGGTTAAATTGCTGAAACACCATTCCGACTTCTTTGCGGATTTCCAATCGATTTTTCTTGTGATCATCAAGGGGAATCCCATCGATAACAATGGCGCCACTGTCGATTTCTTCCAACCCGTTCAGACAGCGCAAAAAAGTCGATTTCCCCGAACCGGAAGGACCGATGATGACCACAACCTCCCCCCGATGAATTTTGGTTGTAAAATCCACCAACGCCTTGACACCGTTGGGAAAAGTTTTGTGGATGTTTTCCACTTGAATGATGTAGTCGCCCACATCCTGAAATGCCATGATATCTCTCCCTATTAATCCGTTAACAGTCGCAGCCGTGCGTAATAGCCACAGCCTGTCTATACAAGGTCAACCATCCCAGAATTTCCTGCGATAAAATCAATTTACACAATATCGGAACTTAAACACCATTGGATCAGTACGATAGGGTTTCCTCTACGTGATCGGTCTGCTGTGGCGCGAAGCTGTCTTCAAACGCCACTTCGCCCCGAATCAGATAACTAACCCACGTAACCGGCCTTTCAAAGGTATAAGTCAGTCGCTGGATGTGAAAAGCCGGGTAGCCGGGATTTACATCAAATAAAAAAGCAACCTCTTCGGAAACCGCCACGGCCTGCATCCGCTGCCATACTTTTGTGAGGGGCAGATTATATTTATGCACCAATATTTCGTGAATCGAGTCTACGGCCAGGTCTTCCTGTAAAACCCCGCCGCATAAATCGCCATGTAAATATCGAATTTCATAGCGCACCGGAATTTCATCAAAAAAATGAAGTCTGCGGGCCAGTATAACCTGTTCCGGATTTTGCAGCTTTGCGGCCACTTTTGGCGGCGGTGACAGGGCGCGCAATTCCAGAACCTTGGCTTTATGGGCCACATTCAGTTTGCGGGCATGCTCCCGTGTGGGTCGCACGCGAAAATAACCTTGGGTGAAATGACGTTCCTTTACAAAAGTTCCTTTGCCCGGCACCCGTGTGGCAAAGCCCTCTTTTTCAATCTCGGCCAAGGCTTTACGAGCCGTCATGCGGCTAACACTGAATTCGCGTGCCAGCTGGTTCTCGGAAGGCAGCATATGCGTAAAGCGTTGTGATGTAATACCCTGCAGCAGATGTTCCTTAATGCAGATATATTTGGGTGGTTGCTGGACGGCCATGCGCTTTCCTATACCAAAGCCAAGTCTACTTGTCTATACCAGATAAAGGTTGTTACCTGCAGCATCAACCGGCCCAGCGCCCATCCGATTAACGCTCCATATATCAATTATAGTCTGATTTCAGACGGTAGCCACCTGCAATGGACTTGTTTTTCGCTTGACAAAACCGGGGACAACCATGTAATTTGATGCCAAATTGTATATACAAGTTGTTGCGCGAATTTCACATAACTGATGATATTGTCTTACTTCAAAACATACCCAAAACAGTGCCAAAATAAAGGATTGAATCATGCTGATCAATGCGGCGATTGCCAAAGCCATGACCATCAAACTGGATGAAACATTGCCGGCGATGCCGGAATTCGTCGCGGACATCCGCCGGGCGCCGGATCGCGGATTTAAACTTTCTAAAAAACAAACCCAAATTGCACTGCAAAACGCTTTGCGTTACGTGCCTGAATCCCTGCATGCTGAGTTAGCCCCCGAATTTTTAGATGAGCTGATGAGCCGGGGCCGCATCTACGGTTACCGCTTTCGGCCTGCCGGTGCGATTACGGCCAAAGAGGTCCATGCCTACCCGGGTCAATGTTTGGCCGGCAAAGCGTTTCAGGTCATGATTGACAATAATCTTGATTTCGAAGTGGCCCTGTACCCCTATGAATTGGTTACCTATGGAGAAACCGGCAGTGTGTGCCAAAATTGGATGCAATACCGCTTGATTAAAAAATACCTTCAAGCCTTGAACGAAGAACAAACGCTTGTGGTTGCTTCCGGGCATCCTTTAGGACTGTTTCCATCGCACCCTGACAGCCCGCGGGTCATTATCACCAACGGCCCCATGGTGGGGTTGTATGACAACCCTGACGATTGGGAAACCGGTGCGCAGATGGGCGTCACCAATTATGGGCAGATGACGGCCGGGGGCTGGATGTATATCGGTCCCCAAGGTATTGTGCACGGCACCTACAATACCCTGCTCAACGCCGGTCGCATCAAATTCAACCTGCCGCCCGATGCCGACATTCGCGGCTTGCTGTTTGTCTCATCCGGCCTCGGGGGTATGAGCGGAGCCCAACCAAAAGCCGCTGACATCGCCGGGGCGGTCTCCATTACCGCCGAGGTGGATGAATCACGAATTCAGACGCGTCATGGGCAAGGGTGGGTTCAAAAAGTTTCGGCCGACCTGCCGGAAATCTTTGGCTGGGCCCAAAAGGCCCAAAAAGACAAAAAACCCCTTTCCATCGCCTATTACGGCAATATTGTGGACCTGTTGGAATATGCGTTGGCAAAAAAAATTCGAATTGATTTGCTATCGGATCAAACTTCCTGTCATGTGGCCTACGATGGGGGCTATTGCCCCCAGGGAATTAGCTTTGATGAGCGCACCCATCTTCTGGCAACTGATCGCACTAAATTTCGGCAGTTAGTGGACCAAAGCCTGCGGACCCATTTTAATGCCATCAAAAGCTTGGTGGATCAAGGCAGTTACTTTTTTGACTACGGCAACGCTTTTATGAAAGCGGTTCTGGATGCTGGTGTTACCGAAATAGCCAGCAACGGCCGCGATGAAACCGATGGTTTTATCTTTCCCTCCTATGTGGAAGATATTATGGGGCCGCACATCTTCGACTATGGATATGGACCATTTCGCTGGGTGTGTTTGAGCGGCCGACAGGCGGACTTGATTAAAACCGACCAGGTGGCTATGGATTGTATCGATCCCGCTAGACGCCCCCAAGACCGTGATAACTGGATTTGGATCCGTGATGCGCAGAAAAACCGGCTGGTAGTCGGTACCCAAGCGCGCATTCTCTACCAGGATGCCGAGGGACGTTTAACCATCGCCCTTAAGTTTAATGAACTGGTGCGCAAGGGTGAGGTTGGCCCGATCATGTTGGGCCGCGATCACCATGATCCGGGCGGCACCGATTCGCCTCTGCGTGAAACCGCCAATATCAAGGACGGCAGCAACATCACTGCTGATATGGCGCTACAGTGCTTTGCCGGCAACGCTGGCCGGGGTATGTCCCTGGTAGCACTTCACAATGGCGGCGGTGTCGGCATCAGCAAGGCTGTCAATGGTGGGTTCGGCCTGGTGCTGGATGGCAGCCAACGCGTCGATCGCATCATTCAAGCCGCCATTACCTGGGATGTCATGGGCGGCGTGGCCCGCCGCAACTGGGCCCGTAACCGTAACGCGGTAGCTACCAGCGCAACATTTAATACAACCCATTCGGACCGCGGTCACATTACCCTACCCTTTCTGGCCGATGAAAAATTGGTGGCCAAGCTTGTGACTGACGCATTTGGCGATCGCAAATAGAAAGAGGCCAACCATCTTGCGAATAGCATTTTATCCATTGCCGGGGACACAATTTTGATGACTTTCAAAGTGTTTTTTTTTAAACTAGGACAGCACACGGATACGGATAAGTATGATGGAAACGCTATTTATTGATAAATCAAATTTGCGCATTGAGGATGTGGTGGCGGTTGCAAGGGATTTTGTAACCGTAATGATTTCCGATGATACAACCGATCGCATCCAGCGCTCCCGCAATTTGGTAGAAAAATGGGTTTCTGAAAACCGCATTATATACGGTATTACCACCGGTTTTGGGGCGCTCAGTCATACCCGCATTACCGGGGCTCAAACACGGGAACTGCAGCGCAATATTTTAATGAGCCATGCTTCCGGCATAGGGACGCCTTTGCCCGAGGAGGTGGTACGCGCCATTATGGCCATCCGCCTGCATGATCTGTCTTTGGGATATGCCGGCCTCCGCCTGGAAACCTTTCAGCAACTGATGGCCTTGCTAAACCACGGAATCTGGCCGATTGTTCCGGAAAAGGGTTCGGTAGGTGCCAGTGGCGATTTGGCACCCACGGCCCATTTGTGTTTGGTGCTTATTGGACTTGGGGAAGCCTTTTATCAAGGACAGCGTCAGGCCGGTTTAGCCGCATTGACTGCTGCCGGACTGACACCGATTGCACTTGAAGCCGGTGAAGGACTTGCCCTGATCAATGGTACCCAGGTGATGACCGCCATCCTAACTCTGGTTGTCCATGATGCCCGGCGATTGGCTAAAATGGCAGATATCGCTTCGGCCATGACCCTGGAAGTTCTGATGGGCAGTGATGCCGAATTTGATCCTAAGATCCATGCCGTACGGCCCCATCCCGGCCAATTGGATGCCGCGGCCAATATGCGCCGCCTTACCCGCCAAAGTGGCATCATCCAATCCCATCGAGGTTGTTCACGAATTCAGGATGCCTATACTATGCGGTGTTCCCCTCAAGTTCATGGCGCTAGCCGTGACGCCATTGGCCATATGCAGCGGGTGGTGGAAATTGAAATCAACGCCACCACCACCAACCCGCTGATTTTTGCCGATGATCAAGAGTTTAAATTGGGCGGCAATTTCCACGGCCAACCCTTAGCCCTGTCAGCCGACTATCTCTCCCTCGGACTAGCCGAGCTGGCCAACATTTCCGAGCGGCGGGTGGAGCGTTTGGTCAATCCCCAATTGAGCGAACTGCCGGCATTTCTGGTTGTACAGGAGGGTTTGAATTCGGGATTTATGCTGGCCCAGTATACTGCGGCGGCGTTGGTATCGGAGAATAAAGTCCTGGCGCATCCGGCCAGTGTCGATTCGATTCCCACCTCTGCCAACAAAGAAGATCACGTTAGCATGGGAACCATCGCGGCCCGAAAGTGCAAAGAAATTTTACACAATACCGAACACGTTATCGCCGTCGAGCTTTTATGTGCCGCGCAGGCACTCGATTTATTAAACAGACAGACGACCCTTTCACCGGGCGAAGGCACGCGAGCGGCATGGCATGCCATACGGGAAAAAATACCCTTTCTGGAACATGATCGGGTGCTTTCCCATGACATTACCACCATGGTGGGCCTGCTGCGCAGTGGCGAAATTCTGACAGCGGTGCAAACGGCCGTGGGCGGTTTAAAATGAGCTTTGAAACGGAATTAGCGGAAACATGAAAATCATTTACGTTGAACAAGACCGCTGTTTGGCCTGTCGCAATTGCGAGCGGGTATGTTCTTTTCAACGCGCGGGTGGCTTTCGACAGGAAAATACCAACATTTGGGTCCACATCGATTTAGATGCACGCTCCATTTTTACCATGACCTGTTTACAGTGCGAGTCTGCTATCTGTATGGAAGTTTGTCCGGCAACGGCATTGCAGCGCAACCCTGAGACCAAAGCTGTCACGGTAAACGAACATCAGTGTGTCGGCTGTAAGATGTGCATTGCGGCTTGTCCTTTTGGCTGCCTGCATTTTGAAAATCTACGCCAGGTAGCCGTCAAATGTGATTTGTGTGATGGCGATCCCGCGTGTGTTAAAACGTGTATGGCCGGAGCACTACATTACGCCGATATCAACGAATTGGCCCAACGCAAACGCCGCAAAATTGATCTCAAGTTAAGTAAACATCCGTTTTTTCTGCAGGGACTATTTCCGAAATGAAAGTCGCTACGAATGCCTCCACCAAAATCCTGCCGACGCTGTGCCGCATGTGCGAGACACGCTGTGCGATTAATGTGCATTTAAAAGACGATGTCATTGTCAATATCACACCCTTTAAAAACCATCCGGTCAATCGCGGCCGCATGTGTCCGCGTGGAATTGCTGCGATTGATCTGTTCTACCATCCCGAGCGAATCCTGAAACCTCTCAAAAAGATGCCCGATGGCCGGTTTCAGGAAATTTCACGCGAACAAGCCATAGACGAAATTGCCGATCAGCTGCAAAGCATCAAAGCCGGCCATGGCGCTCGCTGCGTGGGGGTTTGGAAAGGCGAAGGTGCCGGTTTCTATCAACAAGAGGACTACGCCCGCCGCTTTGTGCATGCCTTTGGTTCGCCCAATTATTTCTCTAATGATTCCGCCTGCTATAACGGTCGTTATTTGGGACACAGCCTGGTAACGGGCTTTTGGAACCCATTTCCTGATTTCTCGGTGGCCGATTTGATCCTGTTATTCGGCACCAATCCACCGATTTGCCACCCGCCTTTTATGCGCGAATTTGCCGACGCTAAGGAAAAGGGGGCCAAACTGGTGGTGATCGACCCGCGCTTGAATCCCGTTGCGTGTTATGCTGATGTTTTCGCCCAACCATACCCGGGAACCGATGGCGCTTTGTGCTGGGGTCTGATACGGCATTTAATCGAAACCAAAAACTACGACACCCAATTGGTCGAACAGTATGTGGTTGGGTTTGAAAAAATAGCCGCCTACGCCCAACGGTTTACACCTGAATATGTAGAAAAACAGAGTGGAATCTACGCCGGGGTTGTGGAAGAAATTGGCCAATTGATAATTAAAAATCGTCCCCGTATCAGCTTTTTTGCCGGCGCCGGTCTTGAACATCACGAAAACGGCGTCAACAACATCCGTGCGCTGGCCATTCTCGGCTGCTTGGCAGGGACCCTCGGCCTGAAATCTGGTCTTTTTTGGCCCGAGGAAATGGGGGGTCGCAAATTAACGCTTTACGACCAGATATCTCTGGAATCAGAAGGCCCCATCGGTGCCGATAAATTTCCGGCGCTATATGATCTACGCAAAGAGTGCCACTCTATGACCGCCATGGACTACATGCTGGGAAAGGGTGCCTACCCCTTGAAAGCCATGGTGGTAACCGCCGCCAATCCAGCCGTCACCAATCCCAACACCACTAAAGTTATCGAGGCTTTGTCGGCTCTTGATTTGCTGGTGGTAAATGATTTTTTTCTCACGCCAACCGCCAAGTTGGCCCATTATGTCCTGCCGGCCGCAACCTTTCTGGAAAGATCTGAAATACACTATTTCCCGAATAAGCAGATTGTAAATCTGACTGCCAAAATTCAGCACATACCCGGTGTTGAAAATGAATACCGTCTCTGGCATGATCTGGCCCACCGGCTCGGTTTTGGCGAAAAGTACTTTCCCTGGAATAGCGAAGCAGACGTCAATCGCTGGATTTTAGAGCCCACCGACATTACCCTAGAAGAGTTAGCCAGGCATCCTGAGGGCCTGGTTTACAAACCAATACGTTATCAAAAATTTAAAAACCAGCTTGTCCCGACCCCGTCCGGCAAGCTTGAATTCGCCTCGTCCTATCTGAAAAATCTCGGTCTTTCCGAGATTCCCGAGTATATCCCACCCTATCATATTCGCTGCGCTAAGGAGAACTACCCTTTCGTTTTGACCACCGGTGCCCGCAAGTCGTTATTTTATCATTCGCGCCATCAAAACATACCCCGCTTCAGAACCATTCATCCCGAAGCATTTGTCGAAATGCATCCTGATGATGCCGCCCAATTGAATATCCAACACAATGAGATGGTGCGGGTCAGCTCTGAAATCGGCACATTGGATATCCGGGTCTGCATCCGTCACCGGTCGGAACTACGTAAGGGTGTTATTGAAATATATCACGGATGGGAACAATGGCCGGTCAACCTCTTAACTTATGACGCTCTCAACGACCCGATCAGTGGCTTTCCCTTGCTAAAAGGCGTTCCGGTGCGCATTGATAAAATCGATGCATCGACATCAGCCGAACACCAGCCGGATGCCGCGTGTACTACCTAAGCTGCATTAGCCGCCCGTTAGTGTCAAGGAAATCGCTATTATGAATACCCCCTCCCACCTGCACCTGCGTGTTTTTAGCGCCGATGCAATCGACAAGATTCATGCCGCGGTATTACGACTGTTGCGGAAGCAAGGTGTCAACGTTCAAGATCAAAGTACCCGCAAGCAGTTAATCAAAAGTGGGTGTCGCGAATCCCCTGATGGTTTGGTTCTATTTGATACCGATTTGATTAATTCAGTGCTGGAAAAGGTCCCTGGCAATGTCATGTTTTTTGACCGCAACGGGCAGGTGGCACTTGATACCGGGGGTGGTGATTTAAAGTTTGCACCAGGGCTTAATTGTGTGGATGTTTTAGATTACAAAACCGACAAGGTTCGGCCCTGTCTTTTAAAGGATGTCGTTGAAACAGCACGGGTCTGTGACGCATTGCCCAATATTCACATGGCGGCCAATTTGGGCAATCCCAGCGATGTAACATTTGAAGATCAGGCGCGGGCGGCAGTCCAAGCACTGATTGAAAATACCCGTAAACCGATCATGTTTATCGCCCATGATGACATTGAAGCTGCCAAAATATGGGGCTATTTGGCAGAAGTCGCCGGAGGCTGGGAAGTTTTGTCAGCCAAACCGTGGGGATTGGACCTTACAGGCCCCACCTCTCCCTTGACAATCAAACCGGAAGCCTGCCGCCGACTGGTTTTTGCCGCCCACAAACAGTTACCGGTGGTTTGCTACCCGTGCCTGTTTCCGGGCATCAGCGGCCCTATGACACTGGCCGGTGCCATAGCCCAGAGCTCCGCCGAGGTTTTAGCCGGTATCGTGATTCATCAAACGGCATGCCCGGGAGCGCCGGTCATCAGCGGTTCGGCCGTCGTTCCCATGGATATGCGTACGGTTACTCTTGCCTATGGCGCCCCTGAATACGCACTGGTAAGCTTGGCCGCCATTGATTATTTGCAAGCCATCGGCATTCCCACCTGGATCGGTGCGGGTTGCAGCGACGCCCACCGGTTAGATGCGCAAGCCATCAGCGAGGCCACCATGAATATGACGGCTGCAGCGTTGTCGGGCACATCGTTTGTTCACAATCTAGGGTATTTGTCTTCGGGGAAAATCGGCTCTTTAGAACTGCTGGTGTTGTGTAACGAGCTTGCAGCCATGGCCCAACAATTACGGGCGGGCATTTCGGTAAATACGGATACGATTGCCTTGGACACGATCATAGACAGGAGCAAAAATGGGAAATTTCTAACCCACCCCCACACCAAAAAGCATGTCCGCAATGCACTGTGGATCCCATCTCTTTTTCAACGGTTTGGGCGCAGCCGCTGGCAAGAATCCGGTGCATCAACTACCGCCATGCGCATCAAAGAACGGTTGCAAGAAATTTTACATTGAACCTTGAACGGACAGGGCTGCACGAGTTTTATTTCGAGCTTGCCATCAAAAAGGGCCCATTTCCGAAAGGTACGTTCGCAAATGGGCCCTAAAAATCTAACGGCTAATAGATTGGAAGATGCAATTAGGGAAAGACTGCATCAAATTGGGTGACTTCTGTGACTGAATCCGCTTTAAACACAGCGGCGCCCTCTTTTACAGAAATCGGGAAGCCATACTCAGGAACTTTTTCCCACCAGGTAGCCAGCTGTTTCAATGCTGCGCCCGGACCGGCGGATCCCGTCTTATCCTTGAGCTTAAACCCGCCAACAACTAGTAAGCTCAATAAAGACTGCCGCCCATCGAACATGGCATGAACCCGCAATTGATTGGTTTTCCCTGCAGGTATCCATTGCGAGTCGGTGGAGCTCACTGTGTTTAAATCAAATTCTTCAAATGCGACAGTAAATTTTAAACTCTCTAATTCGACGGGATATGGATTTGGATTTTCGATATTAAATATAAAAGCTAGATCCAGTGGCGCGCCGTGGTTGCCGGCTTTCCCCGTGGTTGGTTTGACTTTATTGGAATAATACCACCAACCCCAATAGTGAGCGACTTCCACCATTTCGAGACTAACTTTAGGTTGTATAAAATTTGCTTGTGAGGCTTTTTTAGTCATCCCTGCACATCCCATCATTAGGACTGCAGTGAATATAACACATAATCCTATTACTACGGTATTTCTTCGCATTTCATCACCCCCTTATGTGGGTTAAGGGTTTATGTCAGCCAGCGTTTTCGGCGCTTGTAGTGCTTCACATCGCGAAAACTTTTACGCCCCCCGAAGTCGGTCATTCCCAAATAAAAATCTTTGATATCCGGATTCTGCTTGAGCTTTTCAGCCGAATCATCCATAACGATCCGACCATTTTCCATCACATAAGCGTGAGGTGCAACATTCAGTGCCAATTTGGCGTTTTGTTCAACCAGTAATATGGAGATCTTTTCTTCTTGGTGAAGCTTGGTGATGATGTTGAAAATTTCATGAATTAAAAGAGGTGCCAAGCCCATGGATGGTTCATCCAGTAAAATCAGCTTGGGTTGGGTCATCAAGGCCCGGCCGACAACCGTCATCTGTTGCTCGCCGCCGCTAATGAAGCCGGCGGTTTCGTTGCGTTTTTGCTTCAGACGGGGAAAGTAGTGATACACCATCTCCAATCCATCCTTAATGGATCGACCGTATTTGCGCATATGGGCACCGACTTTCAAATTTTGCTCCACCGTTAGGTGTTCAAATACCCTGCGACCCTCAATCACCTGCACGATTCCCATCTTTGCGATCTTTTCAGCACCTAGCTTATCGATGCGCTGTCCCATAAATTCAATGGAACCGTCGGTGACTTCTCCGTCCTCGTGTTTCAAAAGTCCGGACACGGCTTTCAGAGTTGTGCTCTTGCCGGCGCCATTGGCGCCTAGCAGTGCAACAATCCCGCCGTCGGGGATTTCGATGGAAACACCCTTGATGACCAAAATCACCTCGTGGTACTTCACCTCGATATTATTGATCTTCAGGATCATATTGTCTGGTGACAAAACGCCTTTTCCTCCTTTGGGGTAGCTGACAGTTTCATCAGTCAAACAGCACTTTTAGTGACCGATCTGCCGCTGTTTTTAGTCGAACGGACTACCATCCAATCCATTCTTTGGCCCATTTTTGCGGCCAGCGAGATTTCAGGTCAACGCGTTTGACTAGCTGAAACTTCCCATTATTGATGACATAGACGGGAACGACACCCGACACGCGGTGGTCTGTGGCCGTGTAAGTCAACGGTGCGCCACCCAGCCCAACATCGTATCCTCGCATGGTTTCAAAACCTTGTTTCAATATGCCTTCGCCGTTTAACGCGCCGGCCTTGTCGGCACGCTTCATAGCTTCCCACAGGGCCAGTGCATTTGACCATCCCTGCACCGTGCGTACCAGGCGTTTTTCTTGGGGAACACCGGGGTTGTACTTCTTGCCATAGGCCACAACATTTTTCATCATCGGTGTGTCCTGACCGTAAAAAGCACACACATGTCCCGCCATCACACCTTCAGCCGCCTTGCCGGCCAAACGCGGCAGATTCTCGTCGAAACCCCATAAATTAACAATGTGATCGGCGCCCAATCCCAAGCTGTAGGCATCGCGAACGGTGGCCGATACCGACATGGTCGTGTTGCCGTGCCAGACCACATCAGGCTTATAGTCTTTCATTGCCAGCACCTGGCTTTTGGTGTCGATGGCAAACAACGATACGTCCTGATCCGGGCCAATATCAAACCCCAGGATCTTGGCTTGATCTTTGATCGCCTTGATGGGCGCACTGGCATAGGGCGATGCAAACATATAAGAGCAAACCAGACGTGGTTTGCGTTTACCATTGTCTTGGTGCTTCGCCCAATTCGTGTCGAACCAGGCCACCAGAGTGGCCCGCGCATTGGTCGAATAATCCGTAGCGGCAAACAGATTATAGGGTGTTTTGCTCGGATCGGTTAGATGGCCGGAATAGGATGCCGAAACATACGGCATTTTATCCTTGGTGATGGTTGGCGACAGCGCTTCGGTATCGCCGGTACCCCAGCCCAGCACCGCCACAGACTTAAGGCGTTTAAAAAGCTTGTATTTGGTAAGTGCTTCCGGTACGCGATAGCCATAATCAAATTGATACAGTTTGATTTTCTTGCCGTTGACGCCGCCATTATCATTGATATACTTAATGGCTTCGGAAATGCCCATGGCATAGTCCTTGCCAACATCCGATGTCGCGCCGGTCATATCGTTAAGTGCCCCGACATTTATTTTACTGGCGGCCCCGGCCATGGTAGCAAATCCCACGATAATCAAGATCGCAATCAAACTCACAAAAGCCTTGGTCCTAACATCTTGCATGCGCATCATTTTTCCCCCTTTTCCAGGAAGTATCTTTAACTCAGTGCCTCTGCCAGAATGCTACCGTACATCACCTCCTTTGCTTTAGTATGAAAACGGCCATAAATTGAAATAGTTCTTGGCCTGCCACCAGCGATATGCCAGGCCGTTGGGCTCAAATATCATAAACCCGCAAATAACTAATCCAAATGCAGCTTCCTTGATAAACAGAAAGTCCATGAACAGGGGTTCAGCCCACACAAAGCCCATGTCCAAAAGTTGCATGATAATCAACTGCAGTACTTCCATGACCACCACCATAAAAATGGAGCCGAAAACGGTGCCGTGAATCGAGCCCACGCCGCCAATCAGAATAACGCCCACCAGCCACAGTGACCACACCCATGGGAAATGCTCCGGACTGATGGCGGCCAGATTACTGATCCAAAAAGCCCCGGCGATACCGCCGATAAACCCCGCTACAAAGAAGGCCAGCATTTTGTATTTGACCACGTTGATGCCCATGACCTCGGCCGAGATGTCGTTGTCACGAATCGCTACCCAGGCACGGCCCACGCGCGAGCGAAGTAAATTAATCATTATAATGATCGAAATGATCACCAGCACGAGCATCATGAAGTAGACTTTTAAATCGCTGTCGATGACCCAGGGGCCGACTTTAATCGTGCCCGGTGGCAATGAAAAAGCCTGGCCGCGGCCACCAATTTGGCTGACGTATTGGGTAATCAGAAAATCAACAATAATAAATTGCGCCGCCATGGTAGTCAAAATCAGGTAAAAACCTTTGACCCGAGCCGACGGCAGTCCAAACAGCACGCTCATAATTCCTGCCACAATGGCGGCGATAAAGATACTAATCGGATAAGCCAGTCCAGCGTTGATTAAAAATTGGGGCCAGGGAAATTCCAAAATCAACAGCGTGCTGGTATAGGCGCCCACCGCCAGAAAGGCGGCATGTCCCAGGGTTACCTGCCCGCAGAAACCGATCAGCAGTTGTACGCCCAGCGCGCCTAAAATAGTATAACCCACCGTGTTGCACACACTGAGCCAGTATTCATCAGCTACGAGAGGGATGCCGATAAACAAAACAATGAAGAGCAGAGCCATTTTGGCTTTGATGAATTTGGTCTGCCACCATCCATGATCCTCGGCATAGTATTCGTGGTAGGTGCCGCAGGGAAGAAATGTCGTAGACATACACTAACTCCAATAAAATCAAAAATTAGTATCGTTTTACTATCATCGTTGCGCTGTGACGCCGTATGAAACAGCGTTGAATCATTACACCCGTTCGATCCGCTCCCATCCCCAGATACCATACGGTTTAAAGAGCAAAAACACTGACATGAAAACAAACGGGGCAATTTCTTTGACGCCGCCGGGAAAAAACCGATCAAGATACGCACCGCAAAAATTTTGCAGCAGACCGATCATGATGCCGCCCACAATGGCGCCAGGTACGGAATTGAGGCCTCCCAACACGACTGCCGGCAAAACCAGCAATCCCAAATAGGCCACCGATATGTTTAAACCGTTGATGTTTCCCAACAGGGTACCGCCGACACCGGCCGCCATAAACGCAATGGCCCAGGCCGCCGCATAAACGAAGCGTGCACTGACTCCCACCGACAGCGCGGCCATCTCATCATCTGCCGTGGCTTGCATCGCGAGCCCCCAACGGGTGTATTTGAAGAAACAGACAAAAATAACAAGCAGTAACAGAGCTGCCAAAAAACTCCACAAATAGACTTGGCCGATTACCAGTGGGCCGACGCGAAACGGTTCCAGAGGAAATATCGCCGGTGTAAACACGCGGGTGTCGGTACCCCAAATCAGTTCCACACAACCCTTAAAGAAAAACGATAGCCCGACGGTCACCATAATAACGGTTAGCACAGGTTCGCCAATGAGTTTGTCTAAAAATATACGCTCGGTTAAAATTCCGAGGATAAATCCAATCACCAGCGAAATCGCCAGCGAGAGCAGAAACGGAACCCCCATGCTATAAAAACTCAAAGAGACATACGCACCGATGAGCGTCAATTCGCCCATGGCCAGATTCAATACGCCGGAGCACTTGTAAATTAATACCCACCCTAAAGCTACCAGAGCGTATATGCCGCCGACCATGACGCCGGTGGTTACGGTCATCAAAAATAATTCCATTCCTCAGTCTCCTTAATTGTCTAATTTTCCAGCATCCGTATCGAAAGATCGGTTTTGATGTGCGCTTCGCGCCCATCTTCATACTTGATCGTCGTATCTATGTGAACCGTATCATTATCCGCATAAAGGGCATTGACAATGTCTTCATAGCGCTTTTCCACAAACTTACGGCGTAGCTTGCGGGTGCGGGTCAGTTCGTCATCATCCGGGTCCAATTCTTTGTACAGATTAGTAAACTTATGGATGCGCGCGGCTTCCGGCAGATCCTGGTTGGCTTGCTTGATCTGTTTTTGCACCAGGTCGTATACCTCGGGCATCTGGGAAAGCTCCGGATAAGAGGTATAATTGAGCTTTTTTTCATCGGCCCATTTGCCCACCACGGAATAATCGATACATAGTACGGCACTGATATAATCACGCTTGTCACCGATCACCCAGGAATCCTTGATGTAGGGACTGAACTTCAAGCGCGTTTCCAGATACTGGGGCGAGAAGGGGCGGCCATCGCGCAGGGTAAAGACGTCCTTGGTGCGATCAAACACTACCAAGTGACCGTCGTCATCGATAAAGCCTTTGTCATCGGAATGTAGCCAGCCGTCCCGCAGCGCTTCCTGGGTGGCCTCCTCATTTTTATAATAACCCAAGAAAACCGATGGACTGCGCGTTATAATTTCACCATCTTCCGTGATTTTGACATCGGTTCCGGGTATCGGTTTGCCGACTGTGTCAAATTTGATGTCACCTTTGCGATGCACCACTGAAATACCGGCTACCTCGGTTTGTCCGTATATTTGTTTCAGATTCACGCCCATGGCATGAAAAAACCGAAAATGATCCGGGCCCATGGCCGCACCGCCGGTGTAAGCATTGCGCACGCGTGATAGGCCCAGGTGGTCTTTTAACTTTTTCTGCACCATGGCGTAGGCGAACCATTCCAGCACTTTCCAATGAAAAGACACCGGCTTCTTATTAAACCGCAGATCAGCTACATGGTAGCCGATTTTGGAGGCCAACTCATAAAACTTGCGCTTGCTCCAGGTGGCATCCAGGTATTTGACCTGCACCGAACGGGTCATCTGCTCATACATGCGCGGCGGCGCGAACATCACATGCGGACCGATTTCGCGAATATTTTCCTGGGAAGTTTCCGGTTCCTCCGGAAAGTTGATTGTGTAACCGATCTGCAGACCGCAGGAAATCGACATCATCTGTTCCCCGATCCAGGCAAAAGGCAGATAGGAGACATAATCATCGTTAGCATGGCAGGGATCGACCATCATCAAATGTTTGCCCATAGTCAGCATATTGTGATGGCTTAAAAGGGCCCCTTTTGGCAAAGACGTCGTGCCGGAAGTATAAAACAGCAAGGCAACCTCATCACCATGGCCTTTGTACACCAGGTCTTTAAAAAGGTTGGGCTGCTGCTGATCGAGATCTTGGCCGCGGGCGATCAGTTCTTTTAAACTGATCAGGTAATCCTGGTGATAGTTGCGCATGCCCTTGGGATCATCCCAAATGATTTTTTGCAGTTTGGGACATTCATTGTAAATCGAAAGGGCTTTATCGACTTCTTCCTGGCCTTCGCCAAATAGAAATTTGGTGTCGGAATGATCAACAATGTATTTAACCTCGTCAATCAAGCTGTCCTGAAACAGCCACACGCCAGTGCCCCGGGCACACAGTGCCGCCATTTCAGCCCACAAACCTTCCGGGCGGTTGTCACCGATCATGGAGACTTTATCGCCGTCCTCCAATCCCAGGCTGACCAGACCTAAGGCGATGTGTTTGACATTGTCGAAATATTGCTGCCAGGTAATCGGGCGCCAGATGCCGAATTCTTTTTCCCGCATGGCAACCTTTTGAGAGCCATAAGAATTGGCCTTTTCGTAAAAGAGTTTGGGAATCGTCAGCTCTTTCGGTATCTCTTTGTCGTTCACGTGCATGTTATCCGCGTGTTGCATACAAATCCTCTTCGCCAAGATAGGCTTTGATGACCTCCGGGTTGTTTTGTACTTCTTCGGGGGTACCATCCATGATGGTGTTGCCGAAATTCAACACAAAGACACGATGGGAAAGATCCATCACAACGCCCATATCGTGTTCCACCAGCAGACAGGTCACCTGCCAGCGTTTTTCTTCATTGATGTCCAGAATAAAACGGGCCATGTCCTCGACCTCCTCAAGGTTCAGACCGGCCAAGGGTTCGTCCAGGATCAGCAATTCGGGTTCCAGTGCCAGGGCGCGCCCCAGCTCCACCCTCTTTTGCAATCCGTATGGCAGCATGCCCACCGGTTTGCTGCGGATCTGTTCAATTTCCAGTAGATCGATAATTTCCTCTTCAATAAAGGTGCGATGCTTGATCTCTTCTTTGGCGGTTTTACCGAAATACCAGGATCCGCTGAAAATGCCGGATTTATAATGTGTGTGACGGCCCAGGCGGATATTGTCCAACACCGTCATTCCGCCGAAAACCTCTACTTTTTGAAACGTGCGAGCCATGCCCAGTTTGGCACGATCATGGGGTTTGAGGGTATTTATTTTTTTGCCTTTATAATAAATATTGCCCTGCTGAGGGTGATACAAACCATTGATGCAATTCATCATGACGGTTTTACCGGCTCCGTTAGGGCCGATCACCGAATGAATTTCACCTTTGCGTATTTGCAGATTTACCCCGGCGAGGGCCGAGACTTTCCCAAAACTCATGTGAATGTCTTCGAGTTCTAACAAAACCTCGGATGCATTCACGTCATTTGCTGACGCCAATATTCAGTTCCTCCCCAAAACGATTACCTGCTGCCCCTTCACAGGCAAATTCCTAATTGTTTGATCCCTTGCCAGCCGCTGTCAATATTCGGACAAATCGTTGATGTGCAGTGTTTTGCATGGGTTGGCG
>JASJAZ010000017.1 GCA_030066785.1 Desulfobacterales bacterium
TGACGCGTCATTTTTCTTTTTCGGCCATTGTTCTTTTAACCTTTAATACCTGGTGCCCTCAAATAAATCAGAAAATAGCAGACTTTCGTACAGACGGCATCAGTTGCCTATGGTCAGGTGAAGGCAAACGCGCATACAAAATCTGTGTTATCCTGTATCATCCGCTAGCTGATTTGATCGCACCGTGATTGTCTGCCTTGACTTACATTGATAATCCACCTATAAATTTTTGCAATGCGACCATCGCCGGAACCCGTTTAACCGCAAATAATTTGTCCTAATAATCCTTTTAAACTGGAGGTTGGCATGCCAAATAGGTTGTTTTGGGTTGTTTTGCTGAGTCTGATTTTGATACCGACAGCTTTGCTTGGCGCTGAGTTACCGATCAGTGACGCCACTCAAGAATGTCTCGATTGTCACGCGTCGATTCATCCGGGGATTGTATCCGGATGGCAAAAAAGTCGCCATGCCAACGTCACCCCCGCCACGGCTATGGCAGCCGAGGAACTCGCCCGCAAGGTCTCAAGCGAAAACGTGCCGGAACAATTGCAAAAAGTTGTGGTGGGCTGCGCCGAGTGTCATACACAAAGACCTAATGCCCATGCCGATACCTTCGATCATAATGGCTATTCTGTTCACGTGGTTGTCAGCCCTCAGGATTGTGCCATCTGTCACAGTGTAGAGGCTTTGCAATATTCCAAGAACTTAATGTCGCATGCCTGGAAAAATTTTGCCGAAAACAAGCTATACAACGATATCGAACGCACCATTTCAGGCGCACCGACTAAAAAGCATGGCAAGATTCAATTTCACGCCCCGGACCGCGAAACACGGTATGAAAGTTGTCTTTACTGTCATGGCACCCGACTGAATTTCAAAGGACTTGAAACGCGGGATACCGATTTGGGCGAAATGGAGTTTCCCATGATTGAAGGCTGGCCAAACCAGGGCGTGGGACGGGTCAATCTTGATGGCAGTATGGGCGCCTGTTCCGCCTGCCATACCCGCCATACCTTTTCCATCGAAATGGCTCGCAAACCTTATACCTGCAAAGAGTGTCATGTGGGGCCGGATGTTCCGGCTTATAAAGTCTATTCGGCCAGCAAACACGGTAACATTTTCTCATCGCTTGGCGATCAATGGGATTTTAAGGCCGTGCCGTGGACCATTGGCGAAGACTTTACGGCACCTACCTGTGCCGCTTGCCATGTCAGCCTAACCGTCAATACCGATGGCGAGGTTATCAGTGAAAGAACCCATCAAATGAACAACCGCCTGGCCTGGCGCATATTTGGCCTGATATATTCGCACCCCCACCCTCGGGAACCAGATACATCCATCATCCGTAACAAAAACGATCAACCCTTACCCACAGATTTAGATGGTGGTTTTGCATCTCAATTTTTAATTGATGCCAAAACACAGTCAGAACGCCGCCAGAACATGCAGGCCAATTGCCTGGCCTGCCATGGTCAATCCTGGGTGTTGGGCCACTTTAAACGCCACGATAACACCATCAAACAAACCAATGCCGCGCTAAAAACAGCCACGACTGTCATGCAGGAAATATGGAAACAGGGTTTCGCCACTGGCCTGTCCCAAGGCGGCAGCCTGACGGATGAGGCCATTGAAAGAAAATGGGCGGAGATCTGGTTGTTCTATGCCAATTCCATCCGATTTGCATCGGCTATGGCCGGTGGCGGTGACTATGGGGTTTTTGCCGATGGCCGCTTTGCATCATCACAAAGAATTGTTGAGATGAACGATTGGCTAAAATTTCAGACGCAACTCCAGGGCAAACAACCAAGCAAGTAAGCACACACTTTTTTTGTTTTATCGCTGGCAGACAAAGCGGCCTTTACATCATCCATTATAGCCTTATCCTAATCTAACTATTTTACGATTTACTGCCTTTCCCCGTCTTTTTTGCAAACCGGATGGCCACATTACATATTTGGTTCACCACGAGTCTCTGTAACTTTGGCCCTGTCGATAAGGGTTGATTGCTGTCAAGAACCTACTCATGTGTAATTCTGCTTTATCGAACAGAGTTGTCTAAGCCTCATTTGAGAATACTCTCGATTGGCATCGAACCAAACGATAATGATATATCCATGAAATGATCATGTGGAACCATGCCGTTGCTGATTTTGAGGTGGAGAGGATCCATAATTTGATATTACAGAAAGGTAAACAAGTATGAAAACTGGAACGGATACAACCGCCGCCATCGATTTTAATTTTTCCTGGAATAGCGAATATGGCACCCATCACGAGACCTACCATGCCGCTAAGGTGAATTTTTGGACGGACCGGCTGCCCGATGCAATCCGCCAGTCACTGATTGGCCGCCGCTCCGGCGACGTGATCGAATCGAAGTTTTCAGCCGGTGAATTGACCCCCGCCTTTAATCGAAACAACATATTCGCGGTACCTCGATCACAGTTGAATGAAAGACTATTGCGTAAAAATGCAACCGTGCTGCGTAACGGCCGATTCTACCCCAAAGGTATTCTCAGTGGGTTGCCTGGCATTTTCAGTGCTAATATTCAGCCTTTTCGTTGTGTGGGAACTGATGAAAAAAGCATTCAGGCGAATTTCAATCATTCGCTTTCCAATCACGAATTACGTTTGGATACTACCATTAAAAACATTCGCGCCAAAGAAACTGAAAGAGGCGGCACCCGTACAGATTGGGTGGAAACCGCCCTGACGGGCCCTGGTATGCAAGTTCGTTGGAATGGGGACGCCACCGATTTTTTTTCAGATAATCCTTTTGATCGCACGGACAACAGCGATGACAGCGCGTTTTATACCCGGCCGCGTTTGGTTCAGCATATCGATAATCAAGCCATTCGGGTGCTTACTGACATGTATGCAACGCTTTTGAGATCGGATATGGCGATTCTAGATTTAATGAGTTCTTGGCAATCACATCTTCCTGAGAATCTACATTTCAAATCGATCTCAGGCTTAGGCCTCAATGGCGAAGAACTCAAGCACAACCCTCAGTTAGATGCCCATACGGTGCATGATTTAAATAAAAATCCCACTCTCCCGTTCAACACCCATCAATTCGATGCTGTGATTTGTGCCCTTTCGGTAGAATATCTGATTGATCCGTTAACAATATTTCAGGAAGTTGCGCGGGTTCTTAAGCCTAGCGGAATTTTTATCGTCTCTTTTTCAAACCGCTGGTTTCCCCCCAAAGCAATTAATATCTGGAAGGAAATGCACGAATTTGAGCGTGTCGGCTTGGTGATGGAATATTTTCTTGCTGAAGGTTCATATGAAAAATTGCATACTTACTCAATGCGCGGTTTACCACGACCGACAGATGATAAGTACTTTCCCCAGATGCTCTTCTCAGATCCGATCTATCTAGTTTGGGGCCAGACGCGGTAATTCAAAGAAATATTACCCCTTAAATTATGATATGATGTTTATCTTTGGTTTTGCAGATTGATCAGATAAAAACGGCTTAATGATTTGGATAGATACTTTGCGGCGTGCTGATAAAAGACTAGTGCGCCCATGCTTCTACGGTTCATTTGTCAATGGAAAAAGTATAGGTTACCGATTATGTGCACACGTCGCCACCGCCTTATTGTGCGCGTATGCCAATACTGAAGAGAAGTGTGGGTAATTCAATGTACCGATTTTAACAAATTGCGTTTGCGTCTACTCGTTCACGATATCGATATTACCTGCATAACGGCCCACCGTCGCATCGTCCACGCAATTCTCAAGCTCTTCATCCGTGGCGGTGTTGGCATCTTTTAATGCATCGATGGGACAAATGAAATCGTTGCCGGCGCCATCTTTTACGCGCACATACTTATGATCTTTGCCTGCAGTCATGATAATTTCCTTTACAGTCTGTGATAAAATTAACAGAACAATTGTAAATCATAATAATGCGTTGTAAAGATATGTTTTACAGCAATTTCTAATCCAATTGTGTTGCGAATCAACCAATCCAATGGATTAAATTATTTAAAACACAAGGACCCGTCTAACAATGATTCAAAAAACGCGAATCCAAATTCTGAACAATCAGCCCATCCAGCCGAGGGAATATGTGCTTTATTGGATGCAGCAATCCCAGCGGGCGGAATACAACCATGCGTTGGAGTACGCTGTTGGCCAGGCTAATACCTTAAAGCTGCCGCTGCTGGTCGTATTCGGATTGACCGCACAATACCCCGAAGCCAATTGGCGCCACTACGTATTTATGCTGGAGGGCCTGCAGGCGACCGAGCAAGCCCTTGAGCGCCGTCAGATCAAAATGATCGTGCGTTTGGGCGATCCGGCCCAAATTGCCTTGAAAATGGGACGTAAGGCTGCGCTGATTGTCTGTGACCGTGGATACTTAAGGCATCAACGTGCTTGGCGTAAACAATTGATGTCTGAAGCGGTTTGCCGGGTTGATCAGGTTGAAAGTGACGTCATCGTTCCCATTGAAAGTGTTTCCACAAAAGCAGAATATGCGGCGCGCACCATTCGACCGAAAATAAACCGCCTTCTTGAACAATATCTACGCCCCATGAAATCCAAGCGCTTAAAGATTAACTCGCTGGCCATGAATATGCGGGGAGAAAATTTATCCGATCCCGAAAAATTGATCGCCAAGCTACACCTGGCTAAGGACGTTTTGCCGGTCTCCCAATTTTTTAAAGGCGGCACTGATCAAGCCAAGAAAAAATTTGCAACGTTTCTAAAAACCAAACTTGCCAACTATGCCCACAACAGCAACCAACCACAAACCGACGATGTTTCCCATATGAGTATGTACCTGCACTTCGGTCAGATATCACCGCTTTATCTGGCGCTCGGCGCCCAAAAGGCCGTTGCAGCACCACCCGAAGCCAAGGCCGCCTATCTTGAAGAACTCATCGTCCGCCGCGAGTTGGCCATCAATTTTGTCGCTTTTACACCCAATTATGATCGCTATGATTGTATTCCCAACTGGGCCCAAGCAACACTCGCGGAACATCGCCAAGATAAACGTTTAACCATTTATACCCGCCGGGAGTTAGAACGGGCTCAAACCCATGATGTTTACTGGAATGCCGCCATGCAAGAAATGCGAACCACCGGATTTATGCATAATTATATGCGCATGTATTGGGGCAAGAAGATTCTGGAATGGACGCAAGATCCGGCCTCAGCCTTTGAAACCACCTTATATCTCAACAACAAGTACTTTCTGGATGGCCGTGATCCCAATTCTTACACCGGGGTTGCCTGGATATATGGCGTGCATGATCGTGCTTGGCCCCAGCGGCCGATTTTTGGCAAGGTGCGTTACATGGCCGCCACCGGTCTCGAACGCAAATGTGATATTCGCGCATATGTCAACAAAGTCGATCAAATGGTTGGCCAAGCCATGCAAACAACAAGCGCCAAATGATCGCACACTTTAAGTTAACCACGTGCCAAGCAACCCCAAGGCGGTGGCAGATGGCACCTATTGGGTTTTGCTCGCCTTCATCTTTTGAACCAACTCATCAACCGACTGGCCGGTTGGCGTCATGGCCAGCGGGTTTACTTTGACCAGATCTTCCCAGGCGGCAATGGCACCATCCATATCATTTAGATCGTGCATCAAAACAATACCTTTGTTGAAACGGGAAATTTCATGGCGGGGGTTAACACTCATTGCTTTGTCAAAAGAGCGGATGGCTTCATTGGGCTGATGGTCACGACGGTACATGACCCCAAGATCAGTTAATACATCCGCATTGTTAGGATCCAGTTTGAGAGATTTTTCATAGGCCCTGATCGCGTCTTTGAATTTGTTAGAATCAAAATATAAATTACCCAAACGGACCCAGGCCTTGGTATTTTGAGGATTGGCGGCCACCTCTTTTTCGGCATCTAAGATGGCGTTGGTCAAATCAGGACCTGCTGCAGGCCCTGCCGAGGTTTGGGGGGGCATGGCCGTCACTTGTCCCTGGCCGGGCATACCGGTATCGGATTTAAACGCGCTAAACACAATGCCACCAATAAATCCGACGATCAGTGTTACAAAAGCAACCAGCATTAACGTTTCTTTACGTACATACCCATTTACCGGTTCTTGACTTTGGGCCATAGGTCCCTCCAAACTTTGATTTAAAAATTATAAGATATCAAAATTATTGATGATTCACAGTGGTGTCAAGTCGACATTTTAGATTCTTTATTACCGCATGTGTGCCGTTGCTTGAAAACCGATCAGCGCTCGTTATTTTTGTTTAGCGCTGATAACTTTCGATAGCGGCCTAAGAACACAAATTATTTCAGCAATTGCGTCGTTTTCGACGCTTACAAAAATGAACCAATTTCTTCGTAATTTTCTAAATAAAATTTCGCAGAATTGTTAACCGTAAAAAGGCAGGTTTCATTACAATGAAAAAATATCTAGCCATCGTGTTGATCTGCTGGTTGAGTTTGGCAGGCTGCACGGCGCTTAAATCCCAAAGACTAAGCGGCATCGATCAGCGCCCGACTGATTGTAATCAGCTCCTAAATCAACTGGACAAAATTGCACACAAATACGGCGTCGGTCAAGCCGGTCTTTTTCGAGTCTACCGGTTTCCATATTTACGTATAAACCGTTTTCTGCTGGTAAAACTTCATCAGACCGAATCAACCGCCAAAAAAAACTTTATCCTTAATAGGATGCATGCGCTTGATTTGCAGGCCCGCAATAATGAAATCCAAAACCTGCCCCCCAAGGCTTTGGATGAATTAAACCAATTAACCGGCAATGTCTGGCAACGTGATATGTTGTATGCTCGCACGGAATCATGTGCACTGCAATTGTTTGATAGTGATCGCCGCTATCCCGATTTTTTTCAATCGGTTATATCTTCGGTCATGCCGACCGATGAATATTCAACCATTATGCGTGTGGTCGGATTGTATCCCCTGACAGCGATTCCGGTGAATATTATCACCTACAAAGTTCGCAATGAATTCAACGCCTGGTTTGCGATCCCCCTAAAAGAACTACCCGTTGATGGCCAGTTGATCGCTTTTGGGCCGCGCATTGCACCGCGACTTGGTCCGTCTCAGGTGGCCGAACTAATTGCTTCGGCCAGTCATAACCCTCTAGCTATTCCGGTTATGACAGACGCCCAAAAAGCGGAATTGGCGCGTCAATACGCGCCGGTTTACTATCAGGATGTGTTTGCTTCCTATGATCGTATCGGGCGTGTGATTTGGCATTCGGATGGCATCGATATTGATACATCCCAACCAACGGTTTACTACTACTTCACCCTCGCGTTACATAATGACGTAACCGTGCTTCAAATCAATTATGTTATCTGGTACTCTGGTCGCAAAGGCCCTAACCCGCCGGCAATTGAGCGTGGCCACCTGGACGGTCTTACAATTCGTATTTCGCTAAATCAAAACGGCATACCGGTGATGGTGGATGCCATCAATAACTGCGGCTGTTATCACTTATTTGCACCCCCCCAGAATTCAATTAGAAGGCAATTACCGCAGCCCTTTAAAAACGATGCGTTTGTGCCGCAATATCTTCCCCCATCATTTCCCAAACAGCGATTGCACATCCGGATTAATTCCGGATGGCATCAAATCCAACGGCTTTTTACGCAAGAACTGGCCGCTGCTTCCAAAGATTATGACCTGTTACCCTACGATCAACTTGAGTCGTTGCCTTATCGCGACGGTCACAACCTCAGCATGTTTAATCAATACGGTATTGTCAAAGGTTCAGCAAGAATTGAGCCCATATTACTATTTCCCATGGGAATACCCAATGTCGGCAGTATGCGCCAAAGAGGTCACCATGCCATTGAACTAGTGGGCCGATCGCATTTTGATGATCCTGCGCTTTTTAATCGTCACTTCGAATTCAAGAAAGGATACTAGCATGTTTGATTTCGAAACAAATTCGGGGGCGTGTATGATTGGGGTGATCTCAGATACCCATGGTGTCATGCGCCCCGAGGCTTTAGATAACCTGCAGGGTTCAAGCCTCATCATCCACGCCGGCGATATCGGAGGACCCGAAATAATTGATCAACTGAGTGCCATTGCGCCCTTACGCGCCGTTGCCGGAAACATGGACTGGGGTGAATGGTCCCAGCACCTGCCGCCCGAGGATGTGATAGAAATAGCCGACTATAGTATTTACGTATTGCACGATCTTTATCGAATTAATCTTGACCCGGTAGCTGCCGGTTTTAATGTTGTTGTTAGTGGGCACACCCATCATCCCGCGATTGCTTACAAGGAAAATGTTCTTTACCTGAATCCGGGAAGCGCGGGTCCCGGGCGGCCATCCCACCCCATAACGGTTGCGCGAATCAGTATTAATGCCAAACAGTTGCGGCCTGAAATTGTCGAACTTGACGGGAGATTCAGAAACATTTTATGATGAAGCAAAGCTTGCAACCGACATCATATCAGAGATACGGCCGAATTCTCGCATTGGTCGCCACAATTTCATGATAGAAAGTTTCATTCAAATATAAGCGCTCATCACAAAAGAAACACGGTAGCAATTTATGGCCCAGAGATACTGACTGAATCGAGATATATCTTTCGGTTTTCAAAACACTTAATTATTGGGATGACGATTTATGGCACTTAGCCGCAACCCGACCGAGCGACTCTTACCTTGTCCTGATCGTCCCAATTGTATTTCATCCTTAAGCCGCGATCCCGATCAATATGAGCCGCCCTTGCAGTATACTAGCGTTCTTCAAAAAGCACGCATCCGTTTATTGACGGTACTAAATTCCTTTGAACGGGTGCGCATCGTTGCCACAGAAAACGATTACATCCACGCCGAATTTCGCTCATCGTTTTTTCGGTTTGTAGATGACCTGGAATTACTTTTTGATGAACAACGCAAAGTTATTCATTTCCGATCCGCCTCCCGCATGGGATACTATGATTTTGGTGTTAACCGGCGCAGAATCGAGTCCATTCGCAAAAAATTTGAGTAATTCCTTCTTTACGCTGGCAGAAACCCAGGATAACAGGTCATGACCTCGCGTTTCCCCCACAAAAAAATGCTGCCATTTTTCAAACGGCTTGAAGCGTTGCCAAAGCCCGCCTGGATTGCCCTCTCCGGTTTTCTAACCATACTGATTGGCTTTATTCGCTATCTGACCGGCCCTGATCTAGCGCTTTCACTTTTTTTCCTATTTCCAATTTTTGCCGCCACATGGTTTGCGGGTTGTTGGGCAGGTGTATTGATGTCGTTTATTAGCGCTTTGAGTTGGTTGGCAGCTGATATATTGCTGCTGACGCCTTTTAAACAACCCTACCTACCAATTTTAAATGAGACCTTTCGATTGATTGTTTTTTTAATTGTCACGTTCATGCTGACCGGTTTTAGAAGGGCGCTGAACCGGCAGAAAGACTTGGCCATGACGGATTATTTAACAGGCGTTGCCAATCGGCGCGCATTTATTGAATTTGCCTCCATTGAATTAAGCCGTGCGCGCCGCTATGAATATCCCCTGTCGGTGGTCTCCTTGGACCTTGATAATTTCAAATACGTAAACGACCATTTCGGCCACAGTGCCGGTGACCGTCTCCTTCAAATCGTTGCCGACACCCTTAAACGCAATACGCGCGTAATAGATTTAACGGCGCGGCTGGGTGGTGATGAGTTTATGCTTTTGCTAACACGCACTGGCCATCACGATGCACGTGGCATCGTCGAAAAATTACGCCATGAAATTCTGGATGTGATGCGAAACAACCACTGGCCGGTTACCGTGAGTATCGGCGTGGTGACGTTCACAGTGGTTCCTGATAATGTCGATGTATTGATGCAAAAGGCGGATGCCTTAATGTATGCCGCCAAAGCCGATGGTAAAAATCAGATTAAATTGGACGGTGCGCTTCCACACGGTGAACCGGCGGAAGTATCCTAAACCTAAAAGGAGGTCAAACAATGGCTTTTGATCCCAGTAACAAAATCCAAGACCTTTTGAACTTCGGTGAATTTGGCGGCGTCAATCCCTCCATTACGGATTCCGCCACCTATACCTTTATGAACCTAGATACCATGAAAGAAGCCTTTGATCATGAGATGGAGGGCTGCTTTCTTTACTCGCGGCACTGGAATCCCATCAATAAATTTCTATCAAAGGCGCTGGCACAGTTGGAAGACAGCGAATCGGCCCTGGTAACCGCATCAGGCATGGCCGCCATCAGTTGTACGTTGCTCCAAATATGCAGTGCTGGTGATGAAATACTGGCCCATCGCACGATCTATGGCGGTACATATGCGCTCATGAAAAACTTTTTACCCCGCTTGGGTATTCAGGCTCGGTTTGTCAACATGCTGGATGTCGACGCCGTTCAAAACGCCATCACCAAACAGACACGCGTGCTTTACTGCGAGTCTTTAAGCAATCCGCTTATTGAAGTTGCCGATATCGCGGCGTTGCGGTCAATCGCCGACAACCACCACTTACGATTGATTGTTGACAATACCTTCAGCCCCATGGTGGTCTCGCCCATTCGCTTGGGGGCCCATGCCGTTATTCATAGCCTAACCAAATTCATCAACGGCACCAGCGATTGCGTGGCGGGTTGCATTTGTGCATCCAAAGACTTTATTGATGCATTAACCAACGTCAATTCTGGTGCTTCCATGCTCCTGGGGCCAGTTTTAGACAGTTTCCGGACTGCCAGCATATTAAAAAATATTCACTCCCTGCATATTCGGATGCAAAAACATAGTGCCAATGCCCAATTTCTGTCAGAACAATTTGAGAAACTCGGTTTTAGGGTATTTTATCCTGGTCTGGCCTCTTCCGACCAGCACGGGCGTATGCAACGCATTATGAATCCGGGGTTTGGTTATGGGGGTATGTTGTCCGTCGACTTTGCTGATGCCGAAAAAGCCAGTCGCCTAATGGCCGCCATGCAAAAAGCGATGGTCGGTTATCTGGCGGTTAGCCTTGGCTACTTTAAAACGCTTTTCAGCTCACCTGGCAACAGCACTTCGTCAGAAATTCCCAAGAAAGAGCAGGCTGCCATCGGTCTTTCGGAAGGTCTGATTCGTTTTTCAGTCGGACTGGACAACGATATTAAACGATCCTTTGAACGCATGAAAAAATGTCTGCACGAAGTTGATCTCATATGAGCGGTGGTTTGCAATTATTACCAATGTCGACTATTACTCCGACTTATAAGCAATCGATTGCATACTCCAATTAAACGCGGGATGGACGTATTCAGATGGTAAATTTTGAATTTGCAACCGCCACTCGAATTATATTCGGAAACGGCAAAATATCTTCGGTTGCCGACCATGCGGCCCGGATGGGAAAGCGTGCTGTTATTCTAACCGGTAAAAACTCCAAACGGGCACAACCATTAGTGAATCAGATTACTAAAAAAGGTTTGGCAATTGTGATCGTGCAGATTCCCGCCGAGCCCACCACCGATATGGCTTTAGCCGCCGTGCAGACCGCGCGCCAATCCGGGTGCAATTTGGTCATTGCCATTGGTGGCGGCAGTGTGGTGGATACCGGCAAGGTGATCGCGGCGCTGTTAACCAACCAGGGGGATTTGTTCGATTATTTGGAGGTCATTGGAAATGCCCAACCACTTGCAAACCCATCCGCGCCTTACATCGCCATCCCCACTACCGCCGGTACCGGCGCCGAAGTCACCCGCAACGCCGTGCTTAATTCGATTGAACATCGTGTCAAAGTCAGCATGCGCAGCCCCAGGATGCTGCCGCGTATGGCCGTGATTGATCCGGAATTAACCCATTTAATGCCACCTTCCATTACTGCTGGAACCGGTCTGGATGCCTTGACCCAACTTCTGGAGGTCTTTGTTTCGCCGGCAGCTAATCCAATCACCGACGGTATCTGTCGGGAAGGTTTGCAAAGAGCCGCCCAGTCTCTGCAAACTGCATATCACTCCGGCCATGATCCCCGTGCCCGCGAGGATATGTGTATTGCCAGCCTTTTTAGCGGTATTGCGCTAGCAAACGCCAAGGTCGGTGCAGTACATGCCTGTGCGGCACCATTGGGAAGCATGTATGCGGCGCCCCACGGAATGTTGTGCGGCCGTCTGCTGCCTTTTGTGATGCGCACCAACATTAGCGCCTTGCAATCACGACAACCGGATTCGCAGGCATTAAAGCGCTATTCCGAATTGGGTGTTTTATTAACCGGCAGGCCCGATGCCGCTGCCCAAGACGGGCTGCAATGGATTGAAGACTGTTGCACCGATCTGCAGGTACCGGGTTTGGCCTCTTTTGGTGTGATACCAGCCGACATCGCTGAAATCGCCGGCAAGGCCCTGCAAGCCAGCAGCATGCAAGGTAACCCTGTGCCGCTCGCGGAAAATGAGGTTGCCGCAATTCTATCGGAAGCCCTCTAACCGCCTGCAGGCGATCAAGCCAGATAAATTCTTCTTGCACATTGCCGACATTCGCCTTATACCTTAACCAACTCTATGTGCACCACTGCCCGTCTGTGACCGGCTATAGACCGGTGTCAACCATGTAAACTGTCAAATCGTTTACACATTTACCCCGTTTTCGGTGCTTCAATCCAATAGCGTTGCATACAAAGAAACTTTAAAATGAGCACCGCTTAAGCCAATCTGAGCGTGTCATTAACCTAAATTGATCTGAAGATGTTTAGACGACTAAAAAATAGACTGCGCGACACCATCAAAAAAATACGATCCGAAACACCTGGCACGGTCGATAGTACGCGTGCGCAAACCCAATTACGCACCGGTTCCCCCAAAAGTAAGGTATCAGACCCGGAATTAACGCCGCGCCGCTCCAATCGTCAGAGAAGTTCTTCCCAAAAACACCCCCAGGGCCCCCAAAAGCCATCAAAAACATTAGTAACAAAACCTGCCAAGCCTAAACCTACATCAGGACGACCGCCGAAAGCTTGGCATCCTAGAATGTATCGAGTCCCGGCACAGGAAGGCAAAATACGGTTTCATGATCTGAACCTGCCCAACCCAATCCTGCACGCCATCGCTGATCTTAAATTTCAGTATTGCACACCCATACAGGCTGCTATTTTAAAAGATCTTCTAGCAGGTCGGGATGCCACCGGCCAGGCGCAAACCGGTACCGGCAAAACCGCCGCTTTTCTAACCGCGATTGCTACGCGTTTTTTACGGCAGCCTCTAACCGGGAAACGCCCGGTAGGCACGCCGCGAGCGCTTATCGTGGCCCCCACCCGTGAATTGGTGCTGCAAATCACCGCCGAGGCCAAGACACTTACCAAGTACTGTAACTTCACCATTCAACCGGTTTTTGGGGGCATAGATTATCAAAAACAGCGGAAGCAACTCAAAACGCGAGCCATTGATTTATTGATTGCCACCCCTGGTCGTCTGCTGGACTATCATCGTCAGAAAGATCTTCACCTCAAACGCGTTGAAGTACTGGTCTTGGATGAAGCTGATCGGATGCTGGACATGGGTTTCATACCGGATGTGCGCCGAATTATCCACCAGACGCCTCCGAAAGACAAACGCCAAACGCTGTTCTTTAGTGCGACGCTTAACGATGAGATTGTAAGGCTGGCCTCCTACTGGACCCGTAATCCGGTGCGTGTTGAGATCGAACCTGAGCAAGTAACGGTGGATACCGTCGAGCAAGTTGTTTACATCGTCACATCCGATCAAAAGCTTGCCTTAGTCTACAACCTAATAACACGCAAAAATTTAAACCGCGTCATGATTTTTTGCAATCGCCGTGATGAGGCCCGCCGCTTGACGCAAATATTGAGCAATTACCGGATCAACTGTGCCCTGATTTCCGGTGAAGTTCACCAGAAAAAGCGGATCCGCACCCTTGATAATTTTAAATCCGGCAAAATTAGAGTGCTGGTGGCCACCGATGTCGCCGGTCGTGGTATCCATGTGGAAGGCGTCAGCCACGTCGTAAATTATACACTTCCCCAGGATCCGGAGGATTACGTTCATCGTATCGGCCGCACTGGCCGCGCGGGCGCTTCAGGCACTTCAATCAGTTTTGCCAGCGAAACCGATTCTTTTTACATACCCGCCATCGAAGAGTTCATCGGCAACCAACTGAATTGCTCCTATCCGGATGATGAGTGGTTGCAGTTACCCCCGCCACCACGAACCAAGCCGCGCACAGCCCAGCGCCAAAAACCGCGAGGGCGTTCCCACCGACCGCGACGACGTCCCAGGGCGGCCAAAAATCCCAAGCGCCGTCCATCGAAAAAGCATGTCTAAGTAATAAAGCATCGGCTAAGGCTTCAAAACGCCTAAATTGTACTTGAAAATGATACATTGAGATTACGTACGGGATGCTTATCGTATAAAAAGTCTTACTTTGGAATTAGCACCATTTATTGGGGAATATTAACGGGTTAGCTGTTTTGGTTACTAAACATCTACAATGGGTTAACTGAAGTGGTTTCGATTACTTCCAATTCGCAGACGCATCCTTATTCCAAGCCGATTCTGGTCACCGGCGCCACCGGCTATGTCGGGGGTCGATTGGTGCCCCAGATGCTGGATGCAGGCTATACCGTCCGCGCAATGGGCCGTTCGTTGTCCAAACTTGAAGGTCGCCCTTGGGCCCAACATCCGCGTGTAGAACTGGTAAAAGCCGATACCCTTGATGCAGAATCAATGAACAAGGCGGCCAAGGGATGCCAGGCGGGATTTTACCTGGTGCATTCTATGATATCCAAAAAAAAAGCATTTGCCCAGGCCGACAAACAATCCGTGCAAAATATGATTGCCGCCGCGTCAGCTGGCGGTTTAGAACGTATTATTTACTTGGGTGGGTTGGGTGAAATTGAAAATCCGGCATTAAGCAAGCACTTGCGTTCAAGGCATGAAGTCGGTGATATACTGCAAGCCGGACCGGTGCCCACCACCGTGTTGCGCGCCGCCATGATTTTGGGCGCCGGCAGCGCCTCTTTTGAAATGCTGCGCTATCTAACCGAACGATTGCCCGTCATGATCACGCCCAAATGGGTCCGTTCACCCTGCCAGAGTATCGCCATTCAAAACGTACTGAACTATCTGCAAGGATGCCTGGAGCAACCGGCAACCACCGGACAAACCTTCGATATTGGTGGCCCGGATATTTTAGACTATCAGGAGATCATCAACATTTTTACCGATGAAGCCGGGTTATCCCGACGCTGGATCATACCGGTGCCGGTGCTCACACCCAAACTGAGCGCCTATTGGGTGCATTTGGTGACGCCCGTGCCATCCTCGATCGCAATACCTTTGACGGAAGGCCTGGGCGTTCCGGTAATCTGCAAAGACAATCGCATCCGCGACCTGATTCCCCAAAAACTATTAACCGTCAGAGAAAGTATCCGCCTGGCTTTGCAACGGATCCAACCAGCACAAAACAGCACTCGCTGGACCGATGCCGGCGCGCCTTTTCAACCAGAATGGACCTATTGCGGTGATGCCGATTGGTCCGGCGGAACCACATTACAAAGCGGTTTTCGGTGTCGCGTCGATCAACCCATCAAGACTGTGTGGCAGCCGATCCAACATATCGGCGGTTCGACCGGATGGTATTTTGCCAACAACCTATGGAAATTGAGAGGCATGGCCGATCGTCTGATTGGCGGCATTGGATTGCGACGCGGTCGTCGTGACGCCACACGTTTAAATGTGGGCGACGTCATCGATTTTTGGCGGATTATCGAAGCAAAGCCACCGCATCGGCTACGGCTGTTGGCGGAAATGAAATTGCCGGGACAAGCGCTGATGGACATTGAATTGCATGCGGTCAGCCATCAGATCACTGAATTGCGATTGGTGACCCTCTTTTTCCCTTTGGGACTTCTCGGCATGCTGTATTGGTACAGCATTTATCCACTACATCAGTGGGTTTATCGCGGTATGACCCGGGCCATAGCCACAGCCGGCGACGGACGGTTGGTCGACGGCCCGCATACCTATGTTTCCAACGATCAAAATGTATGCAGGCTACCGTAATATTAATGTAAACAGGGACATTCATTCGATGACCGCTAATTTCTAATTTAACTGAATATAGGTATATCTAATTCAACCATGGAGGGTATTATGGATCTTAAAACCTACTTCGCAAGCACCAAGGGAACCGGTGTACTTGCCACGGCTGACAACGAAGGCCATGTTGATGCCGCCATTTATGCGCGGCCGCATGTGATGGACGATGGTACATTGGCATTTATTATGCGCGACCGCTTAACCCATCACAACCTGACGACCAACCCGCACGCAGCTTATCTATTTATCGAAGCCGGAAACGGCTACAAAGGCAAACGCTTCTTTTTGTCCAAGGTGCGCGAAGAAAAAGAAAGTGACCTGCTGTATGAACTGCGCCGCCGACAGTATCCCGATGAAAAAAAAGAAATAAAATATCTGGGATTTTTCAAAATTGAAAAAGAACTTCCGCTTGTGGGGGCCGGTAAATAAACCACTAGGACACTATTAATTCGTGTCGTCTCTCTAGGAACATTGATTTTGGCGCTGCAATTTAATATACAGACGGATTTTCACGATTCAATCAAGGGCGTAATGCGATCTTTGTTTTCGAATTTTTACTAGCTGCCATATCGCTTTAGGAGGCCCATGGAAGATTCAGAAAAGATTAAAGCCCATCTTCGGCAGTTATTTGATATCCAAAAACTGGCGGTACTTGCTACCCACCAAACGGGGCAGCCGTATGCCAGTTTGGTGGCGTTCGCCGCCTCACAGGATTTGAAACATCTTTTTTTTGCGACTCCGCGCACCACCCGCAAATTTGCGAACGTTACCGCTGATGCACGTGTCGCCCTGCTGGTTGACAGCCGTTCCAACCGCGAAGTCGACTTTCATGAAGCCATGGCCGCCACTGCAACCGGTGAAGTTCGCGAACTAACGACGGTTGAGCGCCGCGCGCATACGGCGCTGTATTTAAAACGCCACCCGCATCTGGAAGAGTTTGTGGCATCGCCGAGCTGCGCGTTTATGCAAGTTGCGGTGCATTGCTATTACCTGGTGCGTCAATTTCAAAAGGTGGTTGAACTGCATATCCAGCCATGAATTGGATCGTTACCCTTGATAATATTGACTCGGCAAAGCTGCCACTGGTAGGGGGTAAGGCCTATGCCCTTGCCTATCTTGCGCGCAACGGTTTCAAAGTCCCGCCATTAGTTAGCGTTACCACACGGGCCTATCATCATTTTGTATCTGAAACTGGTCTGCGGGAGACCATTGCGCTTGAGCTTAACCGTAAGTCGTTTGCGGATATGCGTTGGGAAGAGATCTGGGATGCCGCCCTGCGAATCCGCAACTTGTTTCTCACCAAGGCCATCCCGCCGGATCTGCAGGCAGCCTTAAGCGAGGGTTTCTCCCAAAACTTCGACCGCCAGGATGCCGTAGTGGTGCGCTCCTCCGCTCCCGGCGAAGATGCGGCCGGCTCATCTTTTGCCGGCCTGCATGAATCATACGTCAACCTAAAGGGTGCGAAGGCGGTGCTGCACCATATTCGCTTGGTGTGGGCTTCCTTATGGTCTGATGCGGCTCTGCTCTATCGCCAGGAACTCGGCCTAGATATTGAGACCAGCGCCATGGCCGTCATTATTCAAAAAATTGTTGCGGGAAGATGCTCTGGTGTGGCTTTTACGCAAAGCCCCACCGATGATACCCAGGCCGTTATCGAGGCGGTTTACGGCCTAAACCAGGGGCTCGTGGATGGCGATATCGCACCCGATCGCTGGACCTTGAATCGACGCACCGGGCAATTACTCGCCCATTCGGCCGCCAAACGTGATGCTTATATGGCACCGGACAGCGATGGCATTAAACAGCGCCCCTTGGCATCCGCATTGATTGATCAAGCACCGCTAAAGGCAAATGACATTAAGCTCGTATTTGATACGGCCCAAGCCAGTGAGCAACTTTTTGATTCCCCGCAGGATGTGGAATGGACCTTTGAGGGCGATATGTTATACGTGTTGCAGTCACGCCCCATCACCACCCTGCACAAGCAAAATGAAAAAGATTCACGATCATGGTATTTGAGTTTATCGCGCAGTTTCGAAAATCTGAAATCACTTCGCCAACAAATTGAATCCAAGCTCATTCCGGAAATGATCGCCGTTGCCGCTTTACTGGCCGAAACGCAACTGTCCGACCTGGCCAATGCTGAACTGGCTAAAGAAATCGAGCATCGCCAATCTGTTTTCAAAAAATGGGTCGATGTCTATTGGGCCGAATTCATTCCCTTTGCCCACGGAGTGCGTTTGTTTGGGCAAATCTATAACGATGCGGTCTGCCCGACCGATCCTTACGAGTTTATGGATTTACTGGGTGCCACCCAGATGCTTAGTCTGGAGCGCAATCAACTGCTGGAAGAATTGGCCGACATTATCCGCCAAAATCCCGCTGCGTTTGCAAACCTGGAAACCGATTTAGCAAATGACAATCGATCAAACCTCGATGCATCATTTTTAGCCAAATTGCACGATTTCACCGCCCGCTTCAGCGAACAAACATTTGCCACTGATCAGAAAAAACCCTTTCCCGCAATACTTATCAATGTCATCAAAGAAATGGCCAC
Organism: Desulfobacterales bacterium; assembly: GCA_030066785.1. Taxonomy (GTDB): domain Bacteria; phylum Desulfobacterota; class Desulfobacteria; order Desulfobacterales; family JASJAZ01; genus JASJAZ01. Next base: position 18,569 of record JASJAZ010000017.1, read on the forward strand.
GCGCCCGCCGGCCGCGATGCCGGATCATGCCAATACGGTTGAGCAGAAAATTCAACATTTTTTTAGTAAATTTAGCGGTCCGAAGCTTCAAGAAGCCAAAGAAATGTTGGATTTGGCCCGGGCCAGTTATCAACTGCGCGATGATGACAACATATATCTGGACCGCATTGAGGCTTGTCTGCAAGCAGCGCTTGACGAAGGCTCTACGCGCTTGAAAAATCGACTGCAAAAATGGGCAATCCCCGAACTGCACGAAGCCGCGAAGGAGGTTGTGCGGATGCTGAGGGACCCGCACTATGTGCCCCGTAATCAGCCCCGCACTCAAAACAAGCAAGCTTCCTATCGTCTCCAAGCCCGCCAGCTCATCGGGCAGCCGGCCGGTCCCGGTCTCGCCAAGGGTTCCGCCCGGGTGGTGGTTTCCAAAGATGACCTGGCCGAATTTAAAAACGGTGAAGTTTTGATTTGTGATGCCGTGGACCCCAATATGACATTTGTCGTGCCCCTGGCCAGCGCAGTGGTGGAAAGACGCGGGGGAATGCTGATTCATGGTGCCATCATTGCCCGTGAATATGGGCTTCCGTGCGTTACCGGCGTACCCGACGTAACCCGCGCCATTCGCAGTGGCGACCCGGTCACCGTAGACGGATATTTGGGTATCGTCACCATCGGTTGATCACACCCAACCTCGGCACAGCAGTCGCTTGCCTCCATATCTGTAATGACTCAAAGCGACCCTGCCGATATATCCCATCTGGCCGCAGAATATGGCAGATGTGTTTGCACGCAATAAGCCGGTGCACCGCAAATTTAATTGTTGCATTCTGATCCAATGACACCATAGAATTTGATCACCATAAACGCGGTCTAAACAGGAGGGTGATGACTGATGGGCTTAAAATGTTGGGTCGTTTATGCGGTGCTTTTGCTTTCCTTCTTTTTTATTTCAAGTAGTTTTGCAGGTCCGAAGGGGGAAAAACCGGCCGGTTTTTCGGCCCGATTTGCGGCCGGCGCCGGCTATATGGCGAGCACCGACCAGCTTAAACCCAACGATGGCAATAAACGGGTCAAAGACCTGGACGACAATGCCAACTGGTTTGACCAAGTCATACCGCTGGCAATCTTTGATTTGCGCTACACATTTGCAGAATCTGGCCGGCAGGTTTATTTCGGAACGCCTTTCAGAACGGAGGGTACGCCGGGATTGACACTGGGAGCGGTCTTTCCATTTGATGACGGCGGCAATATTGATATCGGCGCTTATGTAAAACCTTTTGGCCAAGTTTGGGAAGACCCGTATATCATCGACAAAGACCGCCACGAAACTGATGAACGCATTTATGGCGCGAAAATCGATTATGCCGCCATTCGGGGTACAGGCTTTGAAACCGGTTACACGCTTGCTCGAATCGACATTGACGATGATGAAATCGGCGATCGTTTTGACGATTTAGAGCGTGATGGATGGGTGCATAAGATTCGACTGGGTTACGCTTTTCAGTTGGGCCGCGGTTTAGTGCTGGTTCCTAGCGGTGGTTTTGCTGTAGGCGATCTGGATGGTGATGCCAACCGCTACTTAGGATACCAGTTCAAAGTTGGGTTGCGCCGTTTCACATTTGATTATCTTTTGAATCTTACCGCCGGAGTTGATTATCAGAATTATGATGATGACCATCCGATATTTGATAAAGACCGCGAGGACGTCACCTTTTCGGTCTTTGGAATGTTTACCCGGCCAAATCTTTTCGGGTACGCTTCCCTTTTTGCCAATTTGATGGCCGGCTATCGCAGCCGTAATTCAAATATTGATTTTTTAGAGGCAAACACGGTTATCAGCGGTTTGATGATCGGATATAAATTTTAAACCTCTCTCAGTGGGCTACCTTTTGTCGTTACTTTATTTCGGCTTTTCTGGAAACACGCTTGACAGTTGGCACAGTATCATTCATCCTCACGGCCATGGTCGTGCCACCCCTGCTAAAGGGTCCGGTATTGCCTATGCATGCATCTTTAGGATCAAAGCGTTTTGATAAAACGATACCGGTTGTGATTTTTTCATCAAAGATTTTGATATATGCGGTTTGATGCCAATATATTCGACTGCCATGGGACCCATCGGATTTGAAATTCGGTCACGCTTGGTCCAAGATTCTACTGCCAAATCACCAGCATACCGTATCGAGCATCTTTGATTGACTTAACAATTACCATAATTTCGAAACACACATGGAAGTCATTACGCACATAGATAAATCACGCAACCTCACCATCAAAACGGTCAAGGGCAAAATGAGCGCGAGCGAAATCAAAACAGCGATCAGTGAATTCTGGGAAAGCGAATTGACCCTAAATGCGCTATGGGACCTCAGCCGAGCATCGGTATTGCCGATTACCCCCCAAGATGTTGCCGATATTACCAGTCACGTAAACACTTACAAAGAGCGATTTGAAGGCAGAAAAGGAGGCAAAACTGCGATTGTTGCCTCTGACGATCTGGGCTATGGGATGTCTCGAATGTTTCAAACCCATGGTGAAGGCAAAGATTATCCTTTCCAAATGGAGGTTTTTCGCACCAAGTCCGATGCCTTGAAATGGATTGGTAAAAATAAATAACCGAATTTCTCAGTATTCTAAAAGAGCGCCCTATGCCACAAAGTACCCATATTTCCAGAAGATGGCTGACACATCTGATTCAGGAATTTATCGCCACCTCCCCCCACAACAACATCCAAAACGATGCTGCGGATTCTGCCTGGGATTCAGTCCTGGTGGGTTTCGCGGCCGGCGCCGATCAAATCTGGCAGCAATACAAAGAATATATCGGGGCGTTTCACTGGACACCCTGGGAAGTCTTTAACCAGCATCGTCCAGAGGAAAATGTCAGCGCCGAGCAGCTAACTGTTATTTCATGGATTCTGCCCCAGCGCCAAATGGTTCGCAAAACAAACCGCCGGGCCAAAAAATATCCATCGGAGGAATGGGCCCGCATTAGAGTTTACGGCGAAGCATTCAACGTGGAATTGCGCCATCACGTGGTGGAAAATTTAGAGAAAACCGGGCACGCCGCCATTGCCCCGATGCTGGTTCCCAATTGGACCATCGTCAAATCAAAGCGTTACTCGTATGCATCTTCCTGGTCGGAACGCCACGCAGCACATGCCGCCGGCCTGGGTACTTTTGGGCTCTGTGACGGGCTCATCACGGCCAAAGGCAAAGCCATGCGCGCAGGATCTGTGGTCGCAAAAGCTTCCCTCAAACCAACGCCACGCCCGTATGCCGACCATCAAGCCTATTGCCTCTTTTTTGCCGATGCTACCTGCGGCAAATGCATTGACCGCTGCCCGGCGCGGGCGATTACCGAAGCCGGCCACGACAAAGAGAAGTGCCGGCAACACTTGGTTCGCTCCCGCGAATATGTCAAAAAGACCTACCAGTTTGAGGGCTATGGCTGTGGTTTGTGCCAGGTAGGCATTCCCTGCGAGGCCGGCATACCGGTCAAGGCCGCGCGTGAAGCCTTGGAACGCGGCGAATTGCCTCCCCCACCACCCCCCTTGGCCTGATGCGATTCCGTCAAGCATAACTTGGCCAACCCCGTCAAATCTGAAAAATTGCCGACACCAGCATGGATCATATCTTCCTATTGCGCAAGGACCTACAACATGCCTGATATACTCTTGACCCCCGCTGGTCGTTTCTTCGGCGGCAAAAATGAAGGCGATTCTGTCGGAGTCGAGCTGTTCCGTGCTCAAGTGATTTGCAATCAGAGAATCTTTAGCTATCTTCAAGTATTCGTTGCTGGGTGCTTGATTATTTCGCGGAAAACATCGCGGCACCAACGGTGGTCTTTCATTATCCCGCCAAACGTTAATTTCATTGTGAAATCCAAAAACGACAGATTTGATGGTTTTCCATGCACTTTAAACGTGTGCATTTCAAACTGAAAGAAATAGAAGACCTTCAAAAAGCGCTGTACCGAAAAGCATTTGAAACACTCGGCCCCTCCTTTCTTGTGTTAATCATAAATTTATTCCATTCATTCCTAAGCGTTCGATTTTGACACGTTATCCATCGAGTGAGACTAACCCTATTGGGTTACCCTGCAGGATTCAATGGGCAGTTGGACTTCTCAGGCATTCAGAATGAGCGGATGATATCTGATTTGACCCATATGATGATAATCCTTTGACACGCCGGCGGGTATTATGTATCCAGGTTTTATGTGAAACAATGCCGGGCCCGGCTATTATGTATACTGGATTGGAAACAAGTTCGCGATTTCAGAGAACACAAGCATATTGTCCATATGAAATAACGATCTGAAGAAACACCCACTTCGGGAGGTCGATTGATAATATTTCGCGCTGCAGGTTGAATTGAACGATGCATCTTCCATTGAGGCTGCACTCGCAATAACGGAAAAAAATCGCATGCGGCAAGTTGACAGCCTCATTACGTTGCTTGGCGATTTGTATGTGTATGGAGTCGACATTGGGCATCAGCATGCATAGACCAGATATTTCGGAGACCTTTTTTGCTTAAACGAGATGAATGGATGTTATGACGATTCGAGTTACAGGGATGACGTATCAAAACATTAGCCATAGATTCTAATCTTAATCGTTAATCACCAACCGGGGACATAAAGGCAACTAAAATGATCGATGAAAAATGCTATAAAACTTACCTCACATCTTTGCTTGACGGCAAGAGATCAAAATGCCGTGATATTGTCCAGAAACTGCTGGATGAAAAAATCGATCTCAAGCGGCTGTATACAGACCTGTTTCAACGCAGCATGTATCGCGTCGGAAAGCTGTGGGAAAACAATCGGATAACAGTTGCCAAGGAGCATCTGGCAACCTCCATCACCGAAAGCCTTCTGAGCCTGGCCTATCCATCTATTTTTGCCGGTGAACGCATCGGCAAAAAAGTGGTGATTTCATGTGCCGCCAATGAATTTCATCAGATCGGCGGAAAACTGGTCGCTGATATTTTTGAACTAAACGGGTGGGATGGATATTTTTTAGGCGCAAACTCACCAGTTGAAGATACAGCCCGGTTTATCCATGAAACGCAACCGGATGTAGTGGGATTTTCATTAAGCATATTATCAAACTTGGATCATTTAAAGCAGGCGATCGAAGCCGTTCGGTCAGATTTTCCAAACATGGATCTGCTAATTGGCGGACAGGCCTTCAGGTGGGGGGGGATCGATACCATCAAGCAATACGCCGGCACCGAATATATTCAATCTTTGGATGATCTTGAAAAAATGATCAGCGGGATGTGAAATGGAAGAAGATCAACATATCTCGCTTGAAACCACTGCCTATTTCAAAGACAGGGCCCCGCTTTTGTTCTTTCTGCTTTCCGATGGTGGCCAAATAGTTGATACCAACCAATACGCTAAAGCCATTACAGGTCGTCATTTAATCGGAGAAAATATTAAGGATGTGATGGTTGACTTTAACGATTCGTTTCATCTTTCCGCATTGCTCAAGGATTCTTCCAAAGAACATCTGCTCAATATCAGCACGGCATCCGATCTGCCGCAAAGCTTTTATTTCTCATTTAAAAAAATCATCAATCAGATCGTGGTGTTTGGTCGGCTGGACACCGAAGAACTCGAAATTATGCGCAAAGAATTGGTGTCTCTAAACCAGGAGTTGAGCAATCTCATGCGTGCGCTGCATAAATCAAATGTCCAACTGAAAAGACTTAACGAGGAAAAAAACCGCTTTTTGGGAATGGCGGCGCACGATTTACGCAAGCCCATCAGTCTCATTATCGCCTATTCCGAATTTCTTATCGAAGAGGCTCAAGACCTGCTGAACACGGATCAAATCGGTTTTTTAAATACGATTAATGCATCCTGTGTTTTTATGAAGTATCTGGTAGATGATTTTTTGGATGTGAGCGCCATTGAAGCCGGCAGATTCGAGCTCGACCTGCAGCCGGCAATTATCTGTGAGGTTTTGGCAAACAGCTTGAGACTCAACCGACTTCAGGCGGATAAAAAAGGAATTGATTTGCAGGTCAACTCCGATGAAAGTCTGCCGCCTATCATCATAGATGCGCCCAAGATCGAACAGGCCATGACCAATCTGGTCTCTAATGCCATTGAACACGCAAGCCCCGACAGCCTTGTGTCCATTTCCCTTGCGTGTGATCAACAATTTCTGATTTTTGCGGTCAAAGACAATGGTCCCGGAATGTCGCCGGATGAAATGGGCAAACTCTTCAAGCCTTTTGAAAAAACCAGCGCGAAAAAGACTGCGGGTGAAAAAAGCACCGGTCTTGGCATGCTGATTACCCGAAAAGTTATCGAGGCGCACGACGGCAAAATATGGGTAGACAGCAAGGTGGGTGAAGGGACAATGGTGAACTTCAAAATACCCATGGCAAAAGGATAATATGCTCTTTGATGCCGAGGAACATGGTATGAGTAGAAAAACCAGAATTTTGCTGGTCGAAGATGATGCAGATATCCGTTTTGCCACAAAACGGGTCTTGCAATCTGCGGGCTACCAGGTTTGGGAAGCGTCATCAGTAAAGGAATGTAGGCAAGAACTCCGATCATACTTGCCGGATTTATTGCTTTTGGATGTGGTTCTTCCCGATGGCGATGGTCGCCAGCTCTGCTCGCAGATGAAGGCCGATCCGGCCCTGCGGGGTATTTTCGTGGTTTTGCTTTCGGGCATCAAAACGTCTGCAAATGATCAGGTTGAAGGTCTCGATTTGGGGGCAGATGGCTTCATTGCCAGACCCGTCTCTAATCGAGAGCTTCTAGCCCGGATTCAAGCAATGGATCGCATCAGAATCGCGGAAAAAGCATTGCAAGAAGCCCATGATGCGCTTGAAATACGCGTGAGAGAACGCACCGCCGAACTTGCCGAAGTTAACGCGCAATTGCAAATGGAAATAAAAGCGCGCCAACGGAAGGAATCGATTTTGCGTGCAACACTGAATCGACTGAACGAAGCTGAACGCGTTGGCAACTTTGGCTACCGGGTGCAAGATCTAAAGACCGGCAAAGAGTGGTGGTCAGATAACGAATATGCCATCCACGATCTGCCAAAGAACGTGAAACCGAGTTACGATCTCCACCTTGACTGTATTCACCCTGATGACCGAAGGTTGCACGATCAAGAATTCAAGGACGTCTGGGCGTCGGACAGCGAATGGCACTCTTTTGAATATAGGATCGTGAGCAAAGACGGCGAAGTTCGAAACATTCTGGCACGTTACCGATTTGAACGCGACGCCCAAGGAAATCCGTGGCGTGCCTCAGGCACAGATCAAGATATCACGGATCAAAAGCTCTCGGCGAAAATACTGGCCCAAAGCAAGGATTTTAATCGTGCGATCCTCATGTCGATG
>JASJAZ010000018.1 GCA_030066785.1 Desulfobacterales bacterium
ATTAGATAAGCAGAGCTAAAACATGGTAAATCCGAGCAGCGGATCGAACGTATTTTAAACCCACAGTCAACCAGGTTGCACCGCGTTGCCGTATAAGAAAAGCTAATTATAAGGCCGATTACTTCATAATATGATCGGCTTTTTTATTATGGATTCTTTTCAGTGTTGTTTTTCATATCGTAAAAATAATCGTTTAAAATCCGGATTGTTTGCCTGTCATGCTGTCTATATTGACTTTGATGACAGCTGTTGCCTTAACTTTGTCTTCGGGGAACTGGAATTGCTGATCAGAATACTGGGCCATGATAATGTTGAGTGCTTCGTGTTTTTCATCTAAGTCGTCAACGAAAACCGCCTTTCCGAAACCGATAACACTTTGATACTGCATGGTCCATGAACATGGTTCCTCTGAGGCTTTGGGCTCGGCAATTATATCAAACTCGAAGCATACATTTGGGTTGTTTTTCAGGCAGTTTATTTTCTGTCCATGTAAAGCACTATGAAAATAAAGCGCCTCTCCCTGAAATCCAAAACAGAGGGGAACCATATAAGGCCTGTCGCCATCTACCATGCCGAGTCTGCAAACCTTTGCTTTTTTAAGAATAGCGTTAAGATCGGACGCATCAGATATTTCTTTGTCTTTTCTTCGCATACGTCATTCTTTCCTTGCTGCAGTTCGTTTAATAAAAACCAACTATGGTCCAATAGCTGCAAAGTAAAAAATCGGCTCTTTGACAAATTTGCAGATTTGGGGGAAATATCACAAGAATTATTAAGTGGTCAATATTGCTGATGGCTTGGGGGTAACCCAATCGTGTTTTCTATCGCGAATAGACCGGTATGTCAAAATAGAAGAACCGGCTAAAATGCGGGAAGGATAACAGGCGGGTATTTGCCTCACCTTTAATTTGCTTAAGCACACTTAAGACGACAGCTAAAATTCTTTATACTTTTGAATCGTAAGTTTCTTACTTGCGGTTTGAAGCCCGGCAATAAAATGCTTAACAACAAATAGTTTTGCTAAATAATAAAATGGGAAAAAATAAATTATAAACCCAACAGGTCCGACACCTACCAGCACGATCATTAGCGCAAGCATCGTGCCATCTATTTTGGCCAGTACGCCTCTTATCTTATTCTCGTATTTATCATTGGGAAGAATGTAGGCCCGGCCAATGCGGCCCCATGGCAGATATATGGTCCTATTCATATTGTCTACTCTGAAGTTCCGCCGGCTTAGATTTCGGAGATAACCCATAAAAGCTCAATCAAAATTGATTTAAGGCGTCGCTGTTTATCGGTGCAGGTCACTACGTGTTATGTATTTTAAAAAAGACCGATACAGGAGCTTTCCGCAATGTTAGGTTTTCAATTTGAAAGGCGTATGCAAAGAGCATGCAATATCAGGCGGTTACATGATTATCAAAATATCTATAATTATATCAATTGGTTACATAATAAACAGATAAAAACGAATCCGTACATTGTGAATTCGATTACCTGACTTTGTGGCATTCAGTTCATAAAAGGATGGAATGTTCACATAGGTAATACTATTTGGAAGCGATAAGGATTTATGCCGGCCGACTATCAGTTTTTAGCCTGGATTGACTTTTTACGTTCGTCATCCGATGATCGCAATGAAACAGCCTCTGGTTGTTCCCTTTTCCTGACTTTCATGGCTCGTTTTATCAGCCAGATTAACGGTCTGGTCAAAAACCCTTCCATATCCTCCTCGACGTCCTTGAGCAAATCCGGTATGGGAAGATGCTGCGGACATTTTTCCAGACACTGTTCGCACTGTACACAAACGGAAGCCAAGGTGGGCTTATCTGTAACAACACCGCCGTTCTGGAAGAGATACATCATTTTGGCCATTTTATCCTTGAAAACATGTCTGGAGTTATAGGTTTCAAAACAACTGGGAATATTAACGCCGGCCGGACAGGGCATACAATATTGGCAGCCCGTGCATCCGACTTTCATCACCCTTCTAAATTCAACCGCCGCTTCGTCAACCAGTTTGATTTCTTTTTCACTAAAGGAGTTTGCCAGGGCTTGTTTGGCAAGGGCCAGGTTTTCGTTTATATGGTCATCGTTGTTCATCCCCGAGAGAACCACCGTGACCTCGGGTTGATTCCAGATCCATCCCAGAGACCACTCGACGGGCGTTTTTTTCTGATCGGCCTTGGCCCAGATATCTTGGATTGTGGGTGGCGGTGTTTTGGCCAGATTCCCGCCTCGTAAAGGTTCCATGATGATTACGGCGATGTCTTTGGATGCGGCATATTGCAGTCCGGCTGTCCCGGCTTGATTTTGTGTGTCCAGATAATTGTACTGGATTTGGCAAAACGTCCAGTCATAGTCATCCACAATACCGTTGAATTCTTCCGCCAGCCCGTGAAATGAAAAACCGGCATTGATGATCTGGCCCTTTTTCAGTGCGTCATCTAAAAACTCGATGACGCCATTTTGCTTGGCCGCTTTCCAGAGTTCACCGTTGAGGGCATGCACCAGATAATAATCGATGCGGTCGGTCTTTAGTTTTGACAGCTGCTCATCTAAAATCCGGTCCATGTCCATTTTAGAGGGGGTTCTCCAGTGGGGAAGCTTGGTAGCGATCTTTATTTTATCTCTACAGTTGTTGTGGGAAAGTACTTTGCCCAGAAACGGTTCGCTTTTTCCGTTATGATAAGGAACGGCCGTATCAAAATAATTGACGCCCTGATCCATGGCATACAAGATCTGCTTTTCGGCAAGTTTCTGATTGATGGATCCCATCCTTACCGGGAGCCGCATACATCCATATCCCAGCACGGATAGTTTATCTCCGTTTTTGGGTACTTCGCGATATAGCAATATAAATTTCCTTTAAGTCATTTTTTATTTCTGAATATGTCAGAGCTCGGGGGTGTTTTTTCATTATGCCGGTGCAGGCCACCATCCAGAGATGGCCCCTTAAAAAGAATTAGATTCCGGATCAAGTCCGGAATGACAAGCGTTGATACTCGTAACTCCCCGACGGCTCAAATATGTTGATGCTAAAAGATCCCCTTGGTTTTCAAAAACCCATATTCGGGTTTTGCCAATTATTAGGCATTATTATTCAACCCAACAACCTCTCCGGAAACTTCCGCACCGGGTTCGAGCACCAACAGGCGCACCCTTCCGGTGGCAATCAACCGATCTTGATCATCGCGCACCTCAGCCTCCCACACGTGCGATCGCTTTCCTAAAACAAGCGGTCGGGCCGCGCAGCGCAAACGGCCGGAGCGAACCGCTCTGAGAAAAGAGGTCGTATTTTCCAATCCGACAGCATTCTTGTTTTCGGCAAAAATATTTATCGCGGCGCCTGTGCTGCACAAGGTCTCGATCATGCCGGCATACACCCCGCCGTGCACCAAACCATAGGGCTGCAAGTGTTTCTCACTGATATCGATCTCGCCGACAAATTCATCGGGGGTGGCTTTTACAATCCGCAGGCCCAGAGCTGTGTTGTAACCGCCCATGTTCGCATTGATAAGATCCACAACATTTTCGGGAAATGCGTCCATATTTTGATTACCCCTGGCTAATCAACATAATACGGTTTGAATTCTTCGCTCGGTTCTCTTTCCGAATAGATATACAGGGTAATCCCATTGGGATCTTGGATGCCAAAACCACGATCGCCCCAGGGGTGATCTTCCAGGGGAATAATCGGTGTTAATCCTGCGGCGATCAATTTCTCATATTCCATATCTACGTCTTTAACACCAAAATTGTAAATCAAGCCCGCACTGGTACCCAACTGGTGTTCCGGTTGTTGCGGCGACATAAATTGCAGGGTAGCAGAAGGATCGCCAAATTCCAGATTCACATACCAGCCGCAGTCAAAGGTAACCGTGGCATTAAAATGTTTGACATAAAAGTCTCTGCTCTCAGCGACTTTTTCAGTGGTAAAGGCTGCGGAAACATTGTTGATGTTCATGTCCCTCTCCTTTGCTCACGTCTTTTCCATGGTTTGGATAAACGATTCCGCCTCTTGGATTGAGGTTTCAATTGCAACCACCAGATTTTTTATCTCGATATCGATTTGGGTTACTTCTTGTCCCAGGGCACCAATGGCCTGGGCATTTAAATTGTGTTTCAGATACAACACATAGTCTTTTAAGTGTGCCAGAACCGGATCCATTTTCGATCGGGCACGGGTCATGGCCGCATGCATGCGGTTATAGCGTTGACGGGTTTGGGACAACGACCGCCGGCTTTTGGTGCGAAACTGCGCATTATTGATCTCACCGATTTCGGTTTCCCATTCGGCAAACAGATCCGCCGCGATTTGTTCCACCCTGTCAATGCGGCGCGTTATTACCTCGGCCCGACGTTCACAGCGATTATAATCGCGCTTGAGTTTGGTATAAAAATCTTCCAAATCACCGCCATCAAAACCGTAAATTTCTTTTACCCGCGTAAGGGCATCTTTAAATTCTGCGGTGGCCTCGTGTTGATCTTCCTGGGCTTCTTCCACCTGGTCTTTTAACAGGTGACGTTTTTCCTTGCCCATTTTTTCCCATACGGAATAATAGGTGCTTTGACAGCCCCAAATGCAACCGATGAGCCCCAGAATGATCACAGCAGTCGTGCCCTGCCATTTGCTTTGCATAGCCAGCTCCTGATCAGTTGAACTGTTTGATAATTGATGGCATTGTTCAAAAAAAACCGACTGCGTTTACGTACCTGTGAAATGACAAAAAATCAATCGTTCTGAATCAGACGCCGACATCCTTTTTTACAAAAATCCCCCTGCTGCGGCTTTTGGCTTGGCTAATTGGGTTGCCATTCATTTATCCCATGCTATCAAAACTATCGCGGGCATGTTAAAAGCGGCTGTAGCTCAGCGGAAGAATATGAGGTCCATGCAATGCAATACCAACCGCAGATGAGCGTTTCATAATCAGCCCCGTTGCTTGGCTGCTGGCCCGCGAGCTGGTCCATCAGCCTATTGAGTTTGATAAAATTCAGGCCGATATACCTTAAATAATAATGTTAAGTAACTGATTTTCGTGCCATTGGGGCGATTGGCTTAATAATGAGGTATGTCGCGTGTCGTTTACCAAGCATTGAAAAGGGCCTCGATGTCATGCTATAGGTAATTTCTCGAGAAAAATCGTGTGTGCGACCCTCCTGAGACTTCCATATTGATAATTTTGCCATATCACCAATAAGAAATAGGATAGTGATTCGAATGAGCCCATTTTTCAAATTTAAAAAACGTGTTCCTCGTAATTTGGACGATGGCGAAGATGACATAACCAAAGATCTCAAAAAAAAGATTGCTGAATTTGATGCCAAAATCGAATCCGCCCGCTCCAGGCCTAAGCCTACTCCGCAAATACCGGATTACGAGGAAAATGAAGAATAAAAACCTTATCAAAAGAGTTGGCAACATTGTGACGGTCAAACTGTTTGATCGCATGCTTGATCGTCAAACCAAACAACTCAGCCGCATGTTGCAGCAATCCATTGCATCTTCCGGCGGTCGTAAAATCAGTATGATTTTGTCGGTCGAATCCCAAGTGCAGTCCAACAGCCCGGAAAGCCTTTTTGAATCGTTACAATTTCTTAAAATTCATTCAGACGATATCGATCGAATCGCGATTGTGGGCAATAAAGCATGGGAGCGCACTTACGTGGCACTTTTTGGATTGTTTGGCGGTATCGATATTGAGTACTTTGACCGCCCGCGGGCCTTTGAAGCCATCAAATGGGTACAACATCTTCCCCGCGATGCATTTTCCAAGCGACTCAAGAAGTAAAGAGGTTGTTTGAAACACATAGCCCGTGGAAGGCATCCATTTTCCCATAGCTAAATCAAATCGATGGCATGTTTTTTTAGCTCTGCCAAGCTGACATGCTCCAGCGTGCTGGCGTGCGTTGCGGCCAATACCACCGGTGGCGCAACATCGTTTTCCAATGCTTCTTTCCATCGCGAAACACATACACACCAGTGATCGCCGGGCTTAAGACCGGGAAAATCAGCCAGTGGTGACGGCGTAGTTAAATCATTGCCTTGGGCTTTGGTAAAATCGAGAAATTCTTTGGTTACCCGGGTACACACAACATGTTTACCATAATCATGCGCACCCGTGCTGCAGGACCCGTCTCGATAGAAACCGGTTTGGGGCGCAAGACAACAAGTTTCTAGCTCTTCTCCTAAAACATTCTTTTCAGACATGATAAATAATCCTCCCCTCGTTGCAAACAGCTAATCTCCGCATAGATTCAATTTCCGGAGATTTTGCGCTTAGCGTGCACTATGTTAACAATTGGTGCATGTTGTACCGCCAGGCATACCCGGCACATTGGGCAAATTATCGGCTGCTTTGGTATGGCCGCCGACGGCAAAGGTGGACATTAGCTTTTTCACATCACCCTGGCAAAGGGGACAGGATACTTTAGTACCTCTGTGAACCACAAGTTTGTCAAATTTGTAATTGCAATGATCACATGTATATTCAAAAATCGGCATGATACGATCTCCTTATTATTAAGGTTAATATAAAAAATAATAAGAATCCGACCTGTTATTCGCAAGTCATCACAGCTTGGAGGCCGCCTGACTGTCAATCATTGGCGGTATCGCGACGCACACATGTGGTTCAAAATGAGAAATTTCCTGAATTGGATTCAGTCTTTTTTGAGGTTGTATTAACCCTAACACTGGTATAAAAGGCAATTTTTGCAGTCACTTAAAATTATGAGAACGGAAAGCACACAGTGATCACATTATTGGATTATGGTGCCGGCAATGTTCGCAGTGTTATCAATGCCATTGAGCGGCTGGGTGAAACCATCAAACTGGTCACCACAGGCGAAGATATTTTAGCGGCTGACAAGCTCATCTTTCCCGGGGTCGGCGCTTTTGGCAATATGATGGAAATTTTAACTGCCAAGGGCTATGTGCAACCGTTAAAAACCTATCTACAATCCGACCGACCGTTTCTAGGCATCTGTTTGGGTCTGCACGCTCTTTTTGAGGAAAGCGAAGAAGCCTTTGCGGTTAAAGGCTTGGGTCTGATCCCCGGCAAGGTCAAGCGTTTTGATATCGATCTTTCCGTTCCGCATATTGGATGGAATGGTTTAAATATTCGCAAACCATCGCGCATCTTTAAAGGCCTGGACGGCAGCGAGAAACTTTACTTTGTACACTCTTATTATGTATCGCCGACAGATGCTTCCGTGGTTCTGACAACCACCGACTATGGCGCTGAATTTGTCAGCAGCATCCAAACCGGCAACATCATCGCCACGCAATTTCACCCTGAAAAAAGCGGCAATGCAGGCCAGCAGATATTAAATAATTTCCTGAGCATGGGCGACACGGCAATTAAACCGGAGCAGACTGCCAGTTGCACCCAACTGGCCAAGCGCATCATTGCCTGTCTGGATGTTCGTTCCAACGACCGCGGTGATTTGGTGGTAACCAAAGGCGATCAATACGATGTGCGCGAAAAAGGCATTGTACGCAATCTGGGCAAGCCGGTGGAATTGGCCAAACGCTACTATAATGAGGGGGCCGATGAAATAACGTTTCTTAACATTACCGGTTTCAGGGATTTTCCCCTAAAAGACATGCCGATGCTGGAAGTGTTAAAACAAACGTCCCGCAACGTTTTTGTACCGCTGACCATCGGCGGGGGTATCCGCGACTATACCGATAAGGATGGTCGCACATATACGGCTTTGGAAGTGGCCTCGCAGTACTTCCGCTCCGGAGCCGACAAAATTTCCATCGGCAGCGATGCGGTATTAATTGTTGAAGAATATCTTAAAACCGGCCAAAAGACCGGCAAAAGCGCCATCGAAACCATCGCCAGAGTTTACGGCAGCCAGGCGGTGGTGATTTCCATCGATCCGCGGCGGGTGTATGTCAAATCGCCGGATGAAACAGCCCATGCGGTAATTGAGACTGATTTACCGGGACCCGGCGGTGAACGCTTTTGCTGGTACCAGTGCACGATCCGCGGCGGCCGCGAAGGTCGCGATATGGATGCCGTCACGTTGGCACAATGCTGTGAAGAATTGGGCGCCGGTGAAATATTGCTGAACTGTATCGACCGCGACGGCACCAATAGCGGTTTTGACATCGAACTGATTAACGCAGTTAAAAACGCCGTGACCATTCCGGTGATTGCCTCCAGTGGCGCGGGGTGCGCCGAGCATTTCCAAGAAGTCTTTACGGCCACCGCGGCGGAATCAGCATTGGCCGCCGGCATCTTTCACCGCCGCGAAGTCCCGATTGCAGATGTTAAACAATATTTAGCGGGTAAGGTTGCAATACGAAATTGAGCAGCCTTTCACCCCCGTTATTTACCTTCGGCCGAACAGCTAATTTTGGCCATCAAACCCCCAGGGCCATCCTCAGTTTGGCTTTAAGTTCTTCGGATATCGGCGTTAAAGGTAGACGCGTCTGACCCGATGGCAGTTGCTCCAAAATTTCCAAACAATATTTGACCGGCCCGGGGTTGGGTTCTTCAAACAGCAGCGGGATTAAAGCGGCCAATGACTGCCATTTTTGCAGGGCTGCCTGATGATCATTGTTTTTAACCATTTCGTAAACGTGTACGAATGCTGCCGTATTAAGATGGGCAGAGGCAAGAATACCGCCGTCGCCGCCGTTGACCAGCGTTGTGTAATACAGATGATCTTCACCGGTTAATATCGAAAAACCATCCGGTTTTTGCGCAAGCAACGCCAACGACTGTTTAATCTGGCCACAGGAGTCTTTCACGGCTACAATATTTTTTTGCTCGGCAAGTCGTAACAGGGTCTCATTTTCAAGATTTACCCCGGTGCGATAGGGAATGTTATAGATGATGATGTCCAAATCCGAGGTCTCGGCAAGCGCCATAAAATGGGCATACAGACCGTTCTGATCAGGCCGGTTGTAGTATGGACAAACTGACAGCACGCCATCAACTTCGTATTGGGCAACAACTTTGAGCATCTTTAAAACCTTGGCGGTATGGTTGCCGCCTACCCCGGCAAAAACCGGTATCCGCCGATCCACTACCGACATGGTTTTATCCACCAACTCTTCAACTTCGGTTTCAGACACCGTTGGGCTTTCACCGGTTGTTCCCAGTGGAATTAAGCCCGATATGCCTTTAGAAATGAAATAATCGATCAACTGCGCATATGCTTCATAATCAATTGACCCGTTGCGAAATGGTGTTATTATCGGCAGCCAGACGCCTTCCAGTTTCATGATCTTCCTCCTTTCAAAAATTAAAACCCCCTTGAGCTTATCGTAGGCTCAAGAGGGTTTTTTGAGGGTTGTTGCTATCAAATAATTGTCAGGGCAATTTGAGCCTACTTTCGCAGATGAAGCTTTTCCGCTTGTAAAAACACTTTAATTTTAAAATCGCGTTCATGTGCACTAAGCTCAAATTAAAATAGGTAAACACCTTTGTCTTACCAAGGTTTTCTACAATGCATTTATTGAAGTAGTCAAAGAAAAAAGTCAATAACTTATATTTTCAATTCGCCATTAGGCTATTAACCACATGCGCAAATCCTTCACGGAATTGGCATATGGAATGCCGCGGTCCTCACAGATAGTTTCGGTGTGTGGATACTTGCCGCTTCCGCGAAAACCGATAACAAATACCTTAGATGCTTCGGCTGTGGGGAGTAAGTTATCGGGTTTATCATCCACAAAGGCAATGCGGGCAAGGTTCTCAATGCCACAAACGTTAGCAAACGTTATAATGCCGGCCAGCTTGCCCTCCCCGCCTCCGCTATAGATAAAATCACCAAAAAAATTTTGAATGTCACCCAGTGTATGGCGCACGACCTTCGCCGGATTGCGGCTGATCACGGCTAATGTTATTCCCTGGTCTTGCAGATCCCGAAGCAGATCTACCATTCCCGGGATCAATCGGCCCTCCTGGCTGTGATCTATCAGGGTGCCTTTGAAATCGAAACACACCACCTGGAGCATCATCGGCTGATTCGTCTGCTGTTTTTTCACGAGCTTGGCAATTGAAGGTTAAAACCCGTAAAGACCTTTGTTGCATTGACCAATTTATAAAATTTAGGCGCCACAAGACAAAAAACTACACGCGGCGATGAAAGCTATAAGCAAAATATACTATTTTTTAAATAGCTTTCAGTTTCTATGCCCTCCCCAACCGACCTTCTTTTTCCAGCTCATCAGCAACGTAACCCATGTCTAAAGATTCCAAAGTCTTTCGGGTAGGATAACCGGAACGCGTATCCCATGCCTGCAACCTATAAAACCTGGTTTTAAATTCTTCAAATTTGCTTTTATCGAAGTGCCGGCCCAGTACTTTAATATAGCGCCATTTACCGTTTTCAATGCCGGGCATGTACTCGGTGTGTCCATCAAATGTAAAGCTGGGTTGTGTATATAGGTAGTCGGCAAATTGAACCATATCTCGATGTCTTCCTTGAAGCGTCCAAATGGCATGATCCAAGTTCCATATTTTTCTTCCCAACTCAATACCGTTGAGGAAGGAAAAATTATAACCGGTGACCGCATTGAGAAATTTGGGTTCCGCAATACCGGTAGATCCAACCTTGCCGGGACCGTAAAGATTTAGAAAATCCGGCCAACGCCAGTCACAGAACTGGACGGACTGCTTCCAGAACCGGGAGTAGTATCGGTGCCAGGTAACCAGTTTGGCAATGTGCTCGGAATACATATTGGCATCACTGAAGTCCAGCATCCTGCGATCCCCCTGAAACGGTACCATTTTATCGGTGTAGATTTTGACTACCTCTTCCGCCGATCCATACAGGGGAATTCCCCAGCGCTTATTATAAGTAGGATTGCTTCTGAGTTGATCGAATCCATGCTCGTTTATATCTCTGTCGCCTAAAATGGTACCATAGGCCCAGTCCAGTTGAGACCGTGCTTCTTTATGCCGCGGCAGCCCCCAAATTGGAAACATGAGACGTCCGGTTTGCAAGTCTCCATGCGCGCCATCCAATCGGCCCCACTTATCAGCCGCCCGCACAAATCCCTCGGCCAAATCATCCCCAAACCGGTGCTCGTTTCCCCGACCGTCATTGCGATAGGTGATCGCCTGCACCAGTTGCTCGGCAAACGCTAGTTGGCCGTAACTTCCAAAATTAAGGGGACAATCTATTTCTTTACCCGGCCCCAGAATACCGGCGCGGTTAAGATCTCTGATGTAAAGTTCTCCCCAAAGCATCTCTGCAGCATTCAACCCGTTTCTATTGAGCAGATCGCAGGCCTGGCGCTGAATACCCAGTGAATCGGCGAAAGGATAAAACGTGGTCGTAAAACAGGTGGCCTCATTGCCGATGCCGTCTGCATATCTTCCCCGACAGCCGGAGTGACAGCCGATGCATGCTTGGGGGCGCTTGCCAATCCATGGTTTTCCCCGTCGGTACAAGGTGCCCGGTACGGGAGGGCTTTGAAAATCCACCGACATGTATTTTCTTTTCAAATTATCCAGTTTAAAGGCATAATTTTTCTGCTGCCACAGCCGGGCCTGCATAAGGGCTTGGGGATTATGGACCCGGATGCTGCCGGTTCCTATGACACTTATGGCTTTCAGTCGTTTTGCGCCCCACACAGCGCCGAATCCCCCCTGGCCGGCGCTGCTGCTGGCATCATGAATCAAACACGCCATGCGGCTTAAATTTTCGCCTGCAGGTCCAATGGCCAGAACCGCCGGGCGTTGGGTGGTTTGGCCACCGTCTCTACCGGCCGGCTCCAGCCAGTCGCCGAACATCTGTTTTCCGGCCACGTATTTCCAGATTTGTTGCTGGCACTGCCAGGTATCAGTTCCCCATAGCGCCAAGTCACGGCAATTTCGAACGGACACGGCGTCATTGCGAATATCCAACCAGACCGGCTCGTCCGCCCGGCCTTCAACCACAATGCCATCCCAGCCAGCATATTTGAGCATGGATGAAAATCTCCCACCAAAGTTACTGCGGGTAAACCAGCCAATCGGGATTGATTGGACGCCGATTCCCTGCATCTCGGTTCGGGCTGCGCCGGCGGGGGTCAAGGTACCTGAAAGCGGCGAGGTCATTAGAGTGACGATATTGGCCGGATCAAAACCATCAATGCTCTTATCCTTGACCAGATCAAAAAATATGGCCGATCCCATGCCATGTCCGCCAACCCATTTTGCGTACTTTTTGGTTGCGATGGTCTTTATCTTACGATTCGTCAGGTTTACTCTTAATATTTTTCCGGCATAACCACTCATCCTCTTTATTTCCTATAATGCCTTTCAATGAGAAGCGATTTATGGTTTCTATAATTTATCACCTTTAACTTAGCCGGCAGAGCAAGTGTGAGGTCGGCCTAAATCCTTAGCCCTTCGTATATCCCAACCCCCACCACGGGGTGCCCCTTAAATTGACCTTGTAGCCTTCATCCCCCTTCTGCGCGGGTATCTCTTTGGTAAATTCAATAGCGCCAACAGGGCACACTTCCACGCAGGCCTGCTTGCCATCAGGACCCCCGCCAGCGACGTCCCAGTGATAGGGTGTATTGGCACACAGATCACACTTCCGGGCTTTGAAATCTTCATTAAAGTTCTCGTCTAAGGCCACCACGGTCCTGCTGGGTGTATAGGGACAAGCCTCAGTACAATCGCCGCAGCCGATGCATTTGGTTCTATCGACCATCCGCACGTTGCCGTATTTCGCATTGGCCTGCAGCGCATCGGCAGGACAAGCCTGCACGCAGACAGGATCAACACACTGTCTACATTGCTCGATGGTCACGTCATCAGGAAACGATTTAAAAGGATTCTGGATAATCTGGATGCGTGACAATGAAGGATTCTCCACGCCTTCGTGTACCAGGGTGCAGGCAAGCATACAGCTCGTGCAACCCTGACACTTTCTGATATCAACAAGCAGATATCCATTTGAAGGTGGGATTGCATCTCGATGGGCATCTGTGGTTACCGGCTTGCTGTAGCTTTTTTTGGCCGGCACATAACTGCCGGCACCGACAACAAAGATAATGGTTCCGGTGACCTTCAAGAATCGTCGGCGCGAAATCTTCTCATTACCATTCGCTTTTTCTCTTTCTTTTGGATAATTCACAGATCGATATCTCCTATTAATCTGTGTGGGAAGTGAGTGGTGAAAGCAGCATTGACAAATGCATCAAACATAGTTACCCACAAGGCGAAAAATCTACATGCGGCGTTGAAAGCTATATCAAATTTCTGTAACAATTCGCAACGGCTAATCACCTTGACGACGGCCGTAACGGATCTATATATATATCACCTATGATAATTGAATCACAAAATATCAGCCTAAAATACCCGAATTCACCCAACTACGTATTAAAAGACCTCTCATTCAAACTGACCGAACCAGGATTCAACGCCCTTTTTGGCCCTTCAGGGGTTGGCAAAACATCGCTGGCGAAAATCCTCACCGGTGAAATTCATAACTATTACGGCCAAATTAACTTTAACGGCATGGAAACGTGCCTTTACTCATATAATCTGGAACGTCTTCCGGGCTGGTCCAGTGTCAGTCGACACCTTGAAAAAGTCACTCCTGACGGGCGGCACGAGCTGCGCGAAGAACTAATTGATATATTTGGCATCGGGGAATGCATCAACCAGCGTTTTTCACAATTGTCTCTGGGACAACAGAACCGGGTCAACCTATTGCGCTATTTGCTGCAGGATTTTCACTTGCTCATTATGGATGAGAGCCTGGCCAACGTGGATGAGCTGACCCGGGAAAAAATATTGCTGCGCATCAAAAACATGTTTCCGGAAACCCATTTTCTCTATATTTCCCATAACGTGGTGGAAGTCTCCAAATTCTGTAAAACCATCGTGGTGCTGAGAGATATTAACAGACAACCTCAAACCTGCCTTGTACAGGGGCAAGATGCCAAACTTGACCGTGAAATCGACAAATCTAAATTAGACACCACCATGTTGGAAATCGTCAATGCTTCTTCATAGGCGCATATATCAATTTTTTATCATTTACTGCCTGGCGGTGGCGTGTTTATTTTTAATTAAATTCGGTCTCAATTTGTCAGACTATGTCATTCCAGGGCCCATGGATGTCTGGCATACCGGTATCAGGGAATTTACCCGCTATTTTTCGGATGTAATGGATACCCTTATGGTGGCGGTAATTGGACAGGTTATTTCTATTTTTATGGCGCTATTGGTGGGCATCACCGGTCGGCGCGCCACCTGGTTCGGATCATTCATTAAAGTCGCCGCCTACAATGTGCAAGCCTATCCGATCGTGGCCATTGCCCCCATCATCTTTATTTTGCTGGGTGATGGGATCGTCACCCGTTTGATTATTGCGGCGATGATCTGCTATTTTCCTGTTTTGCTCTCGGTTTTAGGCATCATGTCGGAACCGGTCAATGACATCGAGCATTTTTACCGGGCAACCGGCCGGATGCGTTGGCAACTCGAAGTTAAAATCCGTGCATTTGAAAATCTAAACAAACTCACGACCGTCATTGCCGGTAGCGCCACCCTGGCGGTGGCGGGAACAATTGTGGCGGAATTTATTGCAGCCAACGCCGGAATTGGGTACAGTATCCGCATTGCGCTGTACCAAAGCGATCTTGCCAAAATTTTAACCGCCCTCTTTTTGATCGGCATTACCCTTTCGTTATACCAGGGAGTGCTTGAGCTTACCGGATATCTTATCAAAAAGGGATGGGCGACAAGAGTGTAAGGAGACGGAAAATGAAGCCGCACAAAAAAACGACCATATCGCAAAAGATGCTTTTTTTTATAAGCCTGGCGGCGATTATTGCCATATCCGGTATCAGCGACACGGCAACCGCCGCCGAAAAGGTTAATTACCGCTTAAAATGGCTATTTAATACCAGTGTCGTCGGCGATCTCTATGCCGATGTGCACCAGTTTTTTGCCAAACAGGATTTAAAGGTGGCGGTCAAAGAAGGCGGCCCGGAACGCGATGCCATCCGTGAACTGGAAATGGGCCGGGCTCAGTTCGGGGTTGCTTCGGCGGACCAGGTCATTCGCGCGCTTTCCAAAGGCGCACAAGTGGTGGTCATCGCTCAGCTTTTTCAGATCAATCCGCTGCAATGGATGTATCGTACCGATAAAATGACCATCAATTCACTGGCCGATTTAAAGGGCCAAACATTGGGGGTTACCTTTGGCGGCAACGACGAAGCCATTTTACGAACACTGCTGGCCAAAGCATCCTTGACGGAAAAGGATGTCGATTTGTTTAGCGTACGCTACGATTACACACCGTTTCTTCAAAAAAAGGTTAATTTCTGGCCGGTATATCGTAACAGCCAAGCCGTTTTTTTAGGCGCTAAACTGCGCCAGGCCGGCGAATCTTTTGATTTTTTCATTCCGGGAGATTACGGTGTCCGATTCGTGGCCAACTCGGTCGTGACATCCAAAAAAATGCTGGATACCAAGCCTGAAACCGTCCGTAAATTCACAGTGGCATTGTTGCAGGGCTGGCAGGCGTCCATGAATGTTGCCAATAACGATACGGCCATCAAAACGCTGCAAAAATATGATAAAGATTCCACGGTCGAAACCTTACAGGAGCAGCTTGATATCACCCGAGGTTTGATACATCCTGATCCCAATGTTCCTATCGGCATGATCGACATGGCCGCCTGGAAGCAAACCGAGCAGATCATGCTAACCCAAAAACTGATACCGGCGCCGGTTTCTGTGGAAAAGGTATTGCGCCCGATTCCTAAATATTAACCGCTGTTTTCAAAACGTTTTAGAGGAGCCAAGCCATGACCACTGATTACCGCCCCACGGTTCTGGGCCCTTTTCCTGAAATAAAACCTGCCGATCCCGCTAAGGCTATCGAGAAGCTGGAAAAAGATCTACTCGGTTCCGCCGAGCTTTTGCGTAAGATAAGGGCCGAATTCGTTGCCGGTAAAATTGAAGCAGAAGAATATGAAGCCTATGAAAAAGAATTTGCCGAGCGGCTGGTTCAGCAACGCCAAATATTGCAAAACCTCCATAAAGCAGCCGCATTTAAAGATTGAGCCTTCGATTTGAGCGGCACGATTTTTTAGTTGGTTAAACCTGCAGCGTGGCGCCCACCGAGCCAAAGAAAAAACGTTTTCCTAATTTGGCGTGCAGCATTGAAGCTTTGGTAAGACCTGTGCAGTGCGACACGCCAATCAATTCGATCTGATATTGATCAATGATTTGCAAGGTTTCTTCAAACTGCGCATCTTCGGCAAATCCCAGGTGGGTTCCGCCGATAACCGCATAGATTCGGTCGCGCTGCATTTTTTCCAAGACATGGTTAATAATGTTGATCATACCGGCATGGGCACATCCAAGAATCAGAATAAGGCCCTTGGCTGAATCAACAACCAATGAAAGATCATCCTTTAGGGGATCAGGATGAATTTCGTTGCCATGCGGATCGATGGCCGTCATTTTGAGATCGCCTTTTTCAAAGCTGCTCCGGCGCGGGATTTCGCCGGTCAAAAAAACGCCTGGTCCGATTTCCGTCATTTCCGTTTGCAGATGAAAACGAGCGCCCAGCGATTCAAGATAGCGGCGGTTATGCGGAATGCCAATAAATCGAATTGTTTCCTCCGATGACCATATGCGCTGCACAAACATTTCCGGGTGCCCATAGACAGCCACCGGGCCTTTTACCTGCAAGACCGCCGGCAGGCCGCCGGTGTGATCATAGTGACCATGGCTGATCATCACGGCCTGTATCGATGCCAAATCTTTTTTAAGCGCAATGGCATTGTTCACAATGCCCAATCCCTGGCCGGTATCAAACAGATAATTTCCCGCTTCAGTTTCCACAAAACACGCAAAGCCATGTTCACCGATGACACCAAACGGCATAGCCACGGAGTTTTCACAGAGAATCGTCAGCTTGGCTTGCATACCCGCCTCCCTTCGGATTTCTAAACGTTATTCAGAAATGAGGTTAACTCTTTTTCATCATTTACAAAAGCGCCATCCACGCTATAATCAGGTTTTAAAATTTGCACCCATCGTATGGATAGCTGAGACAAATCCGCATAACTTGTGCCATTATCTCCCCATGCAATTCAAGGAAATTCATCATGCCAACAAAAATTGATACCATCCTGGCTTTGCTGTTTGCGGCCGCATCGACCGCTGTTGCCCGCAACAATCTGCACGCCAAAAAATCCGATAGAAACGATCAACCCGCTCAATCAGATCTGCTGCAGGCATTGGCTTCTTCCGAAGCGGTGCATGCCCGCCGCTTTTTAATGTATCTGCGCGGCAAACTCAGCGAAACGCAGGATCACATGCACGCTTATTTTACGGAAATGAGGGAATATATAAGACCACAATATAAAGCCTTGCAAGAAGCGTATAGCGATAGGCAGGTCACAACCAAAACCGAAAATATGCATCAATTTTTAAAGGTCGTTGACACCCGCCTGCACTTTCTTGAAAAATATTTGCGGCAGGGGGATAATACCTTCAGGGATTTATTTGTATGTCAAATATGTGGTCACATCACCCAGCATGAAGCACCCCAGAATTGCCCGGTGTGCAACGCGATCCAGATTAAGTTTAAACACATCGATTAGATGGCTTGCGAAAACATACATTCAATAAAAAAACCCCTTTTCACAGTCGGTGAAAGGGGGTTAGTGTACGGGCATAAGATGACCCAATGTTGGCGTGCGCACCGATTCGTCTCTAGGTACTGACATCCTTTCCACAATGCTGGCAGGTTTGGTCGTCTTTGGCGATAATTTCGGCACAATAGGAACATTCACGACTGGCAAACCGCTGAAGAATCTTTTCGATCGCCTTGGCGACTGATTCCTGCAGAATCTGGTTGCCGAAACGATGGTTTTGCATCGGCTCGAGGCTCTCCAGATCGCCGAAATCTCCCATCATTTCGGCTGCCTTTGTGCGTACACGTACCGGTTCGGCACTATCCAACAGCATCCGTAAAGCCTGGGGCCAGTCATTTTCCGAATAGCAGGTGGCCAGAATGGAAAAGCCTTTCTTGGTGGCGGCCTTAAGCGCCTCTTCCGCCATCTGGGCTTGATCATCGATAACCTGGCCTTGGCCGCCAAAGGGGCTGAAGACCGGCATACACTCGTATTTCTCACTGCCGGGATAACACATACAGCGGTAGGATGCCTTTTGGGCGACAGTTTCTTCCAGATGCTCCCAGCCTTCCTTGTAAAGATCGCACTCATCGTTGAAACAGATGAACAAATAGGGCACACCCCAGCCCAATCCGTCGCTGAATGTTACGGGCGGCACTTCCCACAGGTTCATTTCCTGGTCACAATGGGGACATTTGGGTTTTTCCTCTTTTAAAATACGCTCCAAGAATTCTTCCTTGGTTTCAATAGCCATGGATTAACCTCCAAATAGTATTTTCACAAATGCTTGTTGTGCGCAAACGGCTAATCATTTGATTTCGACGGTTGCATTTCACATACGATCGTTAAATATAGACATTTATCATCTGAAAGCAATGCATATTTAAACGTATGACGGGTTAAATTGCATTATCACTCCGACCCAAAAATTTAAGATCGCCACATGTATTTAGGAATAGATCACAACGGCTGCCTGGCCTTGGTCACATTGACAGAAAGAATCATTTTTGTTAGAAGATCTTTTCCTACAAAAATGGTCAAGTATATACGATCACGAGTGCCTATCAGACGGCGGAGCACACCATCTCCTTGCCTGTGAAACATAATTCTATCCGTTTTGAGATCTCCGCCTTCCGGGTGATATTCTTTTTACGGTTCTTTCATTAACAGGAGGCAGTTTAATGGCTTCAACCAAAAGCGGATCAGTGATGGTCGTCGGTGCCGGTATTGCCGGCATGCAAAGCGCTCTCGATTTGGCCGAATCGGGATACTATGTCTATCTTGTCGAAAAATCGCCTGCCATAGGCGGGCTAATGGCCCAGCTGGATAAGACCTTCCCAACCAATGACTGTGCCATGTGAGTGATCTCGCCCAAACTGGTCGAGGTCGGCCGGCATCTGAACATTGAATTGCTCACCAACACCGAATTGCTGAACCTGGACGGCAAACCAGGCAATTTTACCGCCAAAGTCCGTGAGAACCCTCGTTATGTGGATCTTGACAAATGCACCAGTTGCGGTGACTGCGCCAAGGTTTGTCCCATCAGTCTTCCCGACGAATACAATAAAGGGCTTAACGAACGCAAAGCCGTATACAAAAAATATCAGCAGGCCATTCCAGGCGCTTACGGCATTACCAAGCGCAGCGTTTCGCCCTGCAGGGCCACCTGCCCGGCGCATGTCAGCGTGCAAGGCTATATTGCCCTGATTAATGAAGGCAAATATGCGGAAGCACTTAAACTATTCCGGCAGGATCATCCCTTTCCGGGCATCTGCGGGCGCGTTTGTCACCATCCCTGTGAGGAAGTATGCACCCGAGGTGAGGTGGAACAACCGATTGCCATTCGTGAATTGCACCGTTTCTTAATGGATTGGGAACTCGAGCAAGGTGAACTGCTGATTCCCGAAGTTAACGAACCGCGGGAAGAAAAAGTTGCCATTGTGGGCGCAGGCCCAGCCGGTTTGGCCACCGCTTTTTTTCTGGCCAAACAGGGTTACCAAGTAACCGTTTTTGAGAAGCTACCGGTGGCCGGTGGAATGATGGCAGTGGGTATTCCGGAGTATCGGTTGCCGCGTAAGGTTTTAGAACGCGAAATCAGCGTTATCGAAGAAATGGGGGTCAGCATTAAAACCGGTGTGAGCTTTGGAGACGATATAACCTTGGATAGTCTCAAAGAAGATGGCTTTAAAGCTGTGTTCATGGCCATCGGATTACACGGTGGCCGCAACCTGGGCGTGGAAAATGAAGATGCTGAAGGTGTGCTGCAAGGTGTTGATTTTCTGCGCGATGTGGCCATGGGCAAAGATGTGGCCATCGGCAATGATGTGATTGTGATCGGTGGGGGGAATGTGGCCATTGATGTGGCGCTGTGCGCCAAGCGCCAAGGTGCTGACAACGTCACCATGGTCTGTTTGGAAAGGCGCGAAGAAATGCCGGCCTGGGAGCATGAAATTGAGGAAGCGCTTGAAGGCGACATCAACATCGTCAACAGCTTCGGACCCAAGTCATTTTTTATCGATAAGAATAAAAAAGTGTCCGGCCTGGAGTTTAAGACCTGCACGGCAGTTTTTGATGATGATAATCGTTTCAATCCGCAATACGATGAAAGCCAGTGTGAGGCTATGTTTGGCGACACTGTCATCGTGGCCATCGGCCAGAGTGCGGAACTTGGTTTTGCTGAAAAACAAAATATTGCCACAACGCCGCCCGGCGGTATGCAAGCCGATCCAGTTACGATGCAAACGCCGCTTGAGTGGGTGTTTGCCGGCGGAGATGCCGTATATGGCCCTAAATCGGTGGTGGAAGCTGTGGCCAGTGGTAAAGAGGCGGCGGAAAGCATTCACCGGTATATCAATGGAATGGATCTGCATGCCAACCGTGAAAAAAATTGGGAATTTGAAAAGCCGGATATCTCCAACGAAAAGCGGACACCACGTATGCCGGTGCGCTGTCTGGATCCGGAAGCCCGGGAATGCAATTTCCTGGAAGTCTCTTATGGCTATAATGAAACCGAAGCCCGCGGGGAAGCCGAGCGCTGCCTGCGCTGCGGTATCTGTTCCGAGTGCTACCAGTGTGTCGAGGCTTGTTTGGCGGGTGCTGTGGATCATGAACAGCAACCGCAAGAGAGAAATCTGCAGGTCGGCGCGGTAGTTTTGTCTTCCGGTTCTGAAGTATACGACCCTTCCGAAATGGCCGAATTTTATCAATACAAGGTCAATCCGAATGTCGTTACCAGTATAGAATTTGAACGCATTCTCAGCGCTTCGGGCCCGACCATGGGGCATCTGGTCCGGCCCACCGATGAGACCGAGCCGCAAAAAATTGCCTGGTTGCAGTGTGTGGGTTCCCGCGATACCAATCGATGCGGCAACAGTTACTGTTCATCGGTATGCTGCATGTATGCCATCAAAGATGCCATGGTGGCCAAAGAGCATGCCAAAGAAGATCTGGACTGTGCCATATTTAATATGGACATTCGCACATTTGGCAAAGATTACGAAAAGTATTATCTGCGCGCCAAAGAAAAGGAAGGTGTGCGTTTTATCCGATCCCGGGTGCACACCATCACAGAAGCAAACACGAACGATGATTTAGTTGTTCAATATGCCGATGATACCGGCAAATTAACCAAAGAAACCTTTAACATGGTGGTGCTTTCCGTTGGCTTGCAGGTGCCGGAAAGCATTTCGGACCTGTCAGCCCAATTGGGCATTGAACTGACCAAGGATCGGTTTGTGGACAGCGACCCGTTTGCACCGGTGGAGACATCGCAGCCCGGGGTTTATGCCTGCGGTGTCTTCCAGGGTCCCAAAGATATTCCCGATTCGGTCACCCAGGCCAGTGCCGCTGCCGGAGCGGCCGGCGCTATTCTAGCCGATGCACGCGATACCGATACCAAGAAACCCGATATTCCCGATGAAAGAGATATCTCCGCGGAAGATCTACGCATCGGGGTCTTTGTCTGCAATTGCGGTATCAATATCGGCGGCATCGTGGATGTTCCCGATGTGACCCAATACGCGCAAAATTTACCCGGTGTGGTTTATGCGGATGAAAATCTGTTTACCTGCAGCCAGGACAGCCAGGATCTGATCAAAGCTAAGATTGCGGAAGAGCAGCTGAATCGCGTAGTGGTGGCGTCTTGCAGCCCCAAAACCCACGAAGCGATTTTCATGGATACTATGGTGGCGGTGGGCCTGAATAAATATCTGTTTGAGATGGCCAACATCCGCAACCAGAATTCGTGGGTGCATTCCAACAACCCGGAAATTGCCACTGAAAAGGCTAAAGACCTGGTACGCATGGCAGTGGCCCGCGTTGCCACACTGAATCCATTGCATGAAAAAGTTATTCCGGTAAACCAGCGCGCATTGGTAATCGGCGGCGGAATAGCCGGTATGAATGCCGCCTTGACCATCGCACGGCAGGGTTTTCCGGTAACCATCGTTGAAAAAGAGGCCAATCTTGGCGGACTGGCGCGCCGACTGCATCATACGATTGAGGGGGGCGACATCCAAGCCTATTTAAAGACGTTGGTCAACGATGTTAAAGCCCAAGACAATATTCAGATTATAAACAATGCGCTGATTGACGGGTTTTCAGGTTACAAAGGTAATTTTAAAACCGAAGTGCTGGTGGGGCCGGATCAAAATCGGCAAACCATTGATCACGGTGTGATTGTGGTGGCCACCGGCGGTAGCGAATATCAACCCGTTGAGTATCAGTACGGTGACGATCCGCGGGTAATGACCCAAATAGAGCTTGGCGATCATCTGAAGGCCAAAGGCGCCAAGGATTTTTCCACGGCGGCCATGATACAGTGTGTCGGTTCGCGCAACGATGAAAATCCGAATTGCTCACGGATCTGCTGCCAGAATGCCGTCAAAAACGCATTGGCCATCAAAAAACAGAATCCGGACGCCCAGGTATTTGTGCTGTATCGTGATATCCGCACATATGGTTTGCTGGAAGATTATTACACCGAAGCCCGTCAAAAAGGCGTAATTTTTATCCGATTTGAAAAAGACCAGCCGCCACAGGTTACGGCCACACCTGACGCCGTCTTGATAACGGTAGAGGATCATGTGCTCAAGCAGGATATCACCATAAAAGCCGATCTGGTGGCGTTAAGCGCCGGCTTGCGGCCAACCGATACCACCCATCTCTCTCATATAATGAAGTTGGGGCGCAATCCCGAAGGATTTTTCATTGAAGCCCACGTCAAATTGCGCCCTGTGGATATGCCATCGGACGGCATTTTCTTATGCGGCACCGCCCACGGTCCCAAATTGATTTCCGAAACCATTTCACAAGCCAATGGCGCGGCCTCCCGAGCTGTCACCTTTTTATCCAAACCTGAAATCAAGCTGTCTGCTATCACCGCCGAGGTGAACACGGACCAATGCGTGAAATGCCTGACCTGCGTGCGATCGTGCCCCTTTGATGTGCCCTATTTTGATGAACAGAGCCACGAGATTAAGATCGATGAAGCCTTATGCCAGGGCTGCGGGGTATGCAGTGCGGTGTGCCCGCGTCAAACCATTGATCTGCGCGGTTATGAAGATGATCAAATCATGTGCAAGATCGACTGCTTGATGGAAGGAAGTGCCTCATAGTGATTATATAGTATCTGCAGGCCGGTAGTGATTCGATCAAATCGCCTCCGGTTTGAATTAAGAGTTTACTTTAACTATTTTTCATATCTTTTCGTTATCACTATTTTATTTAAATAAAAAATTTATAAAAATCTATAAATTTAGTTGATATTGAGTTGGCTTAGTAATCAACACTGTTGCTATCTGTATGTTGGCTAAGGTTTAAAATACCTTGCAAAATAACAGGTCGATATCAAGATTTACGATCTACCGCAGATCAAATATTTCTTGACAATTGCAGCGATTTTCCAAATAAAGAATTGTAGTTGTAAGTCCTTTGCATCCCATTTTATTTCCACAACTCGTTTCACTCTCATTATCTTGCTAGCTATGAGCTTCGGTTTTTGAATCACCTCCTAAACCTGAGTTACCTTTTCAACCAACAGTGATACCGGTTTCCCTCATTCCAAACCTATCAACCTGGGTTGAAAATCAGATGGAGAAACCCCTCAAATTTTGCCAACCTTCCTCCTGGCAGGGTCTTTAAGCCTATAAGTCAGGAGCGTAAAATTGGCCCGTTTTGTCTGATCGAACCTATTTCAAATATAATTAAACGGAATTATTCTAAAAGAGTGTAAATAAAGGAGGATAAAAATGGAACAGGTCATACCCATTGAGGAATGTGCAAAACAGCGTTTGCAAGTTCTTGTGAACGCATACACATTATTCATTAAAGGATTGATGGAAGAAGGTGTGGACCGGGAAAAAGTCCAAAGGGCAAGCGATAAGGTTTGGACAATTTTGGGTCGGCAAGCAGCTGAACAATTAAAACCGATATTGGGCGAAACGATCACCATTGAATCGCTTCAACAGGCAGGTGCGATTGCAGAAAATGTCCACGGCATGGAAGTGAGCAGAAAAATAGAAGGAAACGAGTTTCAATCTAAGTTTGAGAACTGCCCCTGGAGTGAAGCTATGCTGGCTCTCGATCTTCCGGAGGAATGGCGGTTTTGTGTTAGTGGACACATTGCATTTGTCGAGAACATGTACAAGGGATTAGAGCCCAATGCCACCTTTAAACTTCTGCAGAACATGCCGGCCGGGGACGAGATATGTGAAAGTAGAACCGCTGTTTAATTTTATCGATCGGTAGAAGACTTCCAGGAAGTTGTTAAATTATCTTGTCAATTGAAGTGGAAGTTTACGAATGCGTCAGTTCAAGTATCGGTCAGGACAACTCATAAGGGAGGAGATTTGAATCATTCTCCTCCCGTTCTGCCAATTCTAGGCCAGTCTCTCGCGAACCCCTTTAAAAATTGCCTCGAGTTTTGCAGTGGCTTCGGAGAAATACTCTCTATCAGATCTGGATAGGTCTTCCCAATCCCGCAGCGTCACTCTTTCCGAACAATCCTCGTGAAAAATATAGCCCCCGTTAGCAATCTCAACCTTGGCGCCGTTATCGGCTTTGATAAGCATAACAGGTTCCTCCTTTTAGGCTTAGAGGTTAAACTCATCCATATATTTACCACAATAAAGGAAAAAATGTCAAAATATTAGTATAATTATTTCGCATATTTATACAGTAATGAATCAAAAAATATGAGCAAGAGATGTTCCCGCCAAGAATGTATCATGTTCTCAATATCTGGAATGGCCCAATAGGTGCTGCGCGATTATTCGGCCAGCCATTTCAATGCCGCATCCTTTGAATCAAAGATTCTCAGGTCTGCGCCGCGGTTTCTGATGACCGTTTCCATGAACCGTCTTTTTTCAGCGGTCTTCGGTGATTTTGCTACGGCAATTTTAAGGGTTCCAAGGACCCTGGCGACTTTCGCTCCAAAATCAAAAAGCGGCATGGTAGTCGGAAGAGATTGTTCGTAGGTGGCATTGATAAATAGCTTGGATATGTTGCAGTTCTGATGAAACTTGACCACGGCTTCCATTGATAGTCTTAAATCATCAGCAGTCACATCGCCATACGATTCAACATGAATGACATTTAGATCTTCACGAACCGTAACCATCTGAGGCATGGCTATACCTCCAATACATGTATTGGTATTGAGGCTGGCGTGAGGCTTGGATAGCAACATTAATTTCTTTATGCAAGAGAATTTTTATAACACAACGACATACTTATCTAATAGATGATGCATTAGGGCTAAAAATTTCATTAGCAGATTAGGATTTGGTTTTGACATCTATTTCCAAAGGTCTTTATAAAATCTGGACAAATAACCCAAGCCCTCAGGAGGTCAACATGTGGAAAGCCCTATTTCTTGTCCTAACCGCCTCACTTCTTACCCTCATCTTGCCGGTTTCATCAGTCACAGCAGATGTCGTTATTGTCATTCCAAATTACATCGAAAAGGTAGACAAGCAAACAGGTGCTGTGACGTATGTTTTAGCGAAAGATGGAAAGGCCAAAGAAAAGACCCTAGCGGCACTGACCAGAGAGTTAAAAGGCAGTGGTTACAGAGTCAGAGGAATTCAAATTTGGATTAAAGGAACGGTTGAGTCGGGAAGTGTAACCAAATATCTTATGGCCATCGACGGTGAAGCAGGCATGAAGATCGGCCTGGATCCCAGCATCCGCTAGCATTGATTCATAAGCTTATCCCTGGAAGGGGATTTACGGGAGGTGGCAGGCCAGGAGGGATTCGAACCCCCAACACCCGGATTTGGAGTCCGGTGCTCT
>JASJAZ010000149.1 GCA_030066785.1 Desulfobacterales bacterium
CCCGGCATCGCCGGAAAACTAAACCAGTATATGGCAGAACAATGCCGCGAGTTTAAAAACCGTGTCACCGGTATGGCCACCGTCTTTCCCGGCGAGGATGATGCTGCAAATATTTTACAGGAAGCATTTGATGCCGGTCTGGGCGGTTTAAAGCTGCATGCCCATGTTCAATGCTTCGACATGAACGCTGAATACATGAATTGCTTGTATGAATGTTGTCAAAAAAACAGCAAACCGATTGTCATGCATATTGGCCGGGAACCCAAAAGTGTAGCCTATAGTTGTGATCCGTATGAACTCTGTAGTGCCGAAAAGTTCGAGCGAATCTTAAAAGATTTTCCAGATCTCAAAATTTGTGTTCCCCATCTGGGATTTGATGAGACAGCGGCTTACAGAGAGATGATCGAGCAATATGACAATCTCTGGCTGGACACCACGATGGTGATCACAGATTACTTTCCGGTTGCGGAAGGATTTACTCTTTGTCAGTACCGATCAGATAGAATTATGTATGGCTCCGATTTTCCCAACATCCCCTATGCCTGGGACCGCGAGTTGAAGGTATTGAAGGCAGCCGATCTTTCCCAGGAAGCTATGGAAAATATATCTTACAAAAACGCAGCTGCTTTTTTTGACTTGGAATTGTGATCAAAATAACTGTCTATATGTCGTCAATACAAATCATTGTTCTCTCTCTATGCTTTACATATCCTCGGGATTACATTTCATATCAGGGTTGTGATCGATTCAAAGGAGCCTTCGATATTTTTTCATAACGGATAGTCTATTCCTACACCTACCTTATTTTTGATTCTCTCGTAACCTTTAAAGCCGGGTTTACGTCTTACGTGCAGATAATTGATGAACCAGTAAATTATTTCGAGCAAAGGAGTCGTTAAATGTTGGATACACCATTTCCAATCGTTAATTCACATGGCAGGCTCGAGTGTCGGGAAATTTGGGGAGGCATTCGCAATCGCGACATAGAGATCGCGGCCGGAAATGTCATCGGCTCAATCTACTCTGCCGCCTGTTGTGATGGCGGCAA
Organism: Desulfobacterales bacterium; assembly: GCA_030066785.1. GTDB lineage: Bacteria > Desulfobacterota > Desulfobacteria > Desulfobacterales > JASJAZ01 > JASJAZ01. The sequence continues at coordinate 1,049 of JASJAZ010000149.1, forward strand.
AGGTGGTGATATCTACTACTTTGGCGTTTGTAGGGGAGATGTCATCTCGAGGCTGGCGATCGCGGATGTTGCTGGTCATGGCGAAGCTGTATCGGAAATAAGTCAATGTGTCTATGACGTTTTGAAAGATCATATGTGAGAGACTGACAGTCGGGTGATTCTGGGTGAGGTTAATCAACGAATTCGTAACCAAAACTTGGATACCATGACAACCGCGGCAGTTGTCGCCTATTACAGCCAGGAAAGTGTGGCGAGAGTTTCCTATGCTGGACACCCGCCTATTTTATACCGGCGTGTAACCGACACAGCCTGGACATTTGCTAAGCCGCCAAATCGGGAGAGGAAGAAGGGTAGCCATCCATTAAATATACCTCTTGCGGTGGCCTCGAATACTCTCTATGGCCAGTTGACGTTGCCATTAGCTGCCGGAGATCAGCTTTTTGTTTATACAGATGGCATTATGGATGCACCCGATGCCAAGGGTGAAAGTTTTGGATTAGCGCGTCTTAAAGAAGTGCTTGATGCAAATGCCAATGGATCTCTTTGCGAACTCAAATCGTCCGTTCTCAAAGCATTGCACCAATATGCAGGAGAAAAACTAATCCATGATGACATTACCATGATTGCGCTGGAGATCTGTTAGTTTTGTTTGGAATAACGCCAAATCATGAGCGTTATTGACCAATTCAAGATTCCTGTGTTACCAAAATCAATCTAAGAAACCTCAGTTTCTAAATTGTCTCAACGAAACGCTGTACGGCAAACAAATATATTTATACCAAAGGAGAAAATCATGGCTTTAATTCAAACCGTTGAACCGGACAAAGCCGAGGGCCAAGTCAAAGAGGTTTATGATTTTATGCAACAAAATGCTGGTGTGATTCCCGCACCGCTCCAGATGGCAAGTGCCAGCCCCTGGATGCTGGACATGTTTTGGCAATCAATCCAGTATTACACCCAGCATCCGAATTTAGGATTCGGGCTGCTTTCCAGTATACGTTACCTGGTGGCCCAGGAATACAATTACGCTTTCTGCACCAATTTTAATCGGAACATGCTCAGTATGCAAGGGCTATCAGACGAAGATATCGCCAAGATGGAAAAAGATCCCCAGCAAGCACCGCTGGACGACAAGGATCGGGCCATGGTGGCCTTTGTAATGAAGGCCATTAAAACGCCAGATGCGGTTGAAAGTGAGGATATGGATCAACTACGTGATTTGGGGTGGAGCGATAATGATATCTTGGATGCGCTGGCACACGGAACCAATATGGTCGGATCCAGCATTATGATGAAGGCGTTTAAAATGGATCAGGCTTGCTGATCACAAAGCAAAAAAGCTAATAATCCGAAGAGCAATATAACTGCTAATAGTTCCATAATGATGGATTTCGTATAATTATATTCCAGTGTTATGCTGCAAAAAATGCGATTCGATAAAGCAGTGGTTGTGACCACTGCTGTCACCTTGATGCTAATTGGCTGTTTTGGTGACACTTTCGAACCAGCGTGGCCCGACCCAGGAACCATTGTGGCCTCGGCGCTAGCGCCTAATGAGGTGGCGGTGGCGGTACTGATTTGCGAAAACGAACGAGGACATTACCGGTTCGAGATTAAAGCCTCTGGATCCGGCGATATTCTTGCTCAGACAGCAATCTCCGCACCAGTCGGCTATCACGAACATGTCGTCTCCGTTCGCTGGGTAGACAGCCGGCGTGCTGAGGCAACCATTGATCGTGACTTTGGAGACAACAATATCCAAACCACCCTTTCATTTTAGAAATTAGCGCAGTTCAGGCAAGCGCTTGCTGCCAACCAGAACTTGACCCTGACAGCTTTTTCACTGCACGTAAAAGCGGCAGGTAAGCATGGCTGTTAAGTATTTTAAATAAAACCATGGCACCAAAAATGAATTGCCCGGTTTGCAGCAGTGATATGCGAAATAGAAGTTTGCTATCCCATTACAGTTTAAAGCCGAATCGCGTATGTCCTGACTGTAATGCCAAATACACAAGCGACTTGAAAACCAAAAAAAGACAGATTCCAATAGTGATACTGGGTCTGGTTGCGTTGGGGCTTACCTTCACAGTCAGTTTGAAGGGGATTGGCTGGCTGTTGCCGACCATAGCGAGCCACATTGCGCTGTGGGTTTATACGGGCTACGCGGTGTCAAAGGTCACTAACGTTAAGTATACCAAATAGTTTAGTGGCCATCATCGAATTTTGGAAAATCACTGCGGGCCTTATTAAATTCTCATCATCTGATGGATAAAACTGAATTGTCCTTGATAACGTAGGAAAACTTTCTTATGCTCTCCGGTGGACTTGATCGGAAATAGGATGCTGTTCACATTACATTTGCTTTTTTAATCAATTTGTTAGGCAAGAGAAATGGGTTTCAAACGTATCAAATCGTATTTTGAGACTATATTAAACAAACACCGCGAAATATTTCAATTGTATACTACTGGGCTCAGTCGCAAAGAGGTCGAACGTCTGCTGAAAAAAGATACACTGGAGGCCTTAACCTATTATAAAGCTAGAACCATTTTCAAAGACCGCCCGCCGGAACATAAATCTTTAAAATCACATATAGAGGTTTATAGAGCAATCTTTGTGAGCTTCATAATGCAACTGACACCGGCACGCAGGTTATTCTACATCCTGAGTTTCTGCGGCTTTGTGCTGGGAATGATAGCAGGAAATGGTTTGTGGATCATAGGGGCTTTTGTTGTCGTAAATCTATTACTGGCTTTGGAGTTGGCCGATAAGCTAACCACGCGCGATGAATTGGAAATCGCACGTGAAATCCAGGTCAGCCTGGAGCCGGAAGACCTTCCAGAAACTCCCTGGCTGTCGGTATCGTTCACCTCAAAGCCCGCCAAAATTGTGGGTGGTGATTTTTTTAACTTTGTAAAGCGTAGCGATGACCAAATACTAAGCATCGTCGGCGATGTCGCCGGCAAGGGGATACCCGCAGCATTGTATGCTGCTCACATTCAAAGCATGTTCGAGCCTCTGTCGGAACAAAATGCTTCACCAGCTAGCATCTTAAACGGTTTGAATCATCTAATCTGCAAGCGTTTACGGGAAGGGGATTTCATTACTGCTGTAATTGCATTTTTTGAATCCGGCGAAAAATCATTAACCATTGCGCGTGCCGGGCATAATTGGCCCCTTTACTATAACTCGCATTCCAAGATGATCGAACCTCTGAAAAGCAAAGGAGTATGTCTTGGAATTGACGAGGAAATGGGATTTTCCTCATGCTTAGAAGAAAAGAAGCTACCGGTAAACAGCGGAGATGTATTACTACTTTATTCAGACGGTATTACTGAAGCCATGAATGCAAGCCAACAGCTGTTTGACCAATCCCGCCTGGAATCAGCCTTGTTGGAAAGTGCACATTTTCCTGCCGAAAAGATCATCGAATGCATCAACTTGCGGATAGAAGAGTTCGTCCAATCCGAAGAACCGCATGACGATGTTACAATGGTGGCTTTAAAAGTAAAATAGCTTTTTAAGCTGTATTTTGCATTGATAGTTCCGCCAACGCTATTTTTTTCGCAGAATACCTGTAGAATTAACAACGGACCGATTATCTCGATATTGTGCGCCACGAGTGCACTTTTTCATAAAGTGTGCGCAACTGCACAAAAGATGGGGGCGGGCCCCTCGGAGCCGGCTTACAGGAGCAGGCTTCAAACCACCTAAAGCTGCGCTGGTAAAGAGCCAGGGTAGTGAGCGTTTAGGAAAAGTCACGGCAAAGGATCGTGGCAGGTATGACTCAGAGAGACGAGCGCAAGCGAACCATTCGATGAGGCGTCGAAAGATAAAAGACGAGGTCAAAACTGGGCTTCTTTATTGGGTCCAGGATGAGTTTAGGGGCAACCTGTTTACTGCCTAAGCGGCCTCCGGCGTAAAGGTGGCGTGACTCTGAGTTAGGCTTTTGTACGGAACGTGGGAACCTGTCGTTTCGATGTTAAGGGAGAAACGCAAGTGGCGGACCCACAAGCGTGAGAGTACCGATGCGGGACACAGGGGCGGATCATCCCGTATTAGTGTTGAAGGTCCTGTAATGGGGCTGGAGCGAAGGGGATGAGTCAGCTCGCGGCAAGCGAAGGTCAACCAGGAAACTGGGAGGAGCCGGGTTTCTTCCTGCGTAGGCTTGAGATTGTGAGGTCTCAAGAAAACGGCTGACAGGAGCCGTATGAATCGAGAGGTTCACGTACGGATCTGTGGGGGCGTGGGGGTGAAATTCCCCCGCGCTACCCGACTAAAAAGCGCATAATACATATGTTACCTAGTCTCTCGCGAAAATGACTACAGATCGTTTCAATGTTGATGACTTTTATTACTGGAGCTTCGGCGATGAATTTCTAGTGGTATGCCCGAAGTGTTCAGCCTGTGCGAAAGTGTTGGATTTTTCTGGTCAGCCCGATCCGACGATCCGATTGAGTTGCTTACATTGTAGTCATTCGAAAGACTGGGAACAACTGAGACCCGGTGTAACCTTCGCCAGCAGTTCAGCCTTATTTGATCCGGGAGTTATCAGCATCGGTAGTGCAGTGGACTGGTACTTCCACGAACCACTTTGGCTACAGGAAGCGTGTTGCGGCAGGAACCTATGGGCCTACAATAGTAGGCACTTGCATTGGCTGAGAGACTTTGTCGGAGCTAAGTTGCGGGAGCGTACTATTTCTCCGGAGCATGGTTGGTCTAACCAGTCACTTGCCAGTCGATTGCCTAAGTGGTTTCAAGAGAAGTCCAACCGTGAAGCGATTTTAGCGGCACTAAAGAGAATGGAGCAGCGCCTGGAATAAAACTTCGTGGATATCAATCAAGTCGAGCTTAACCATCAATGGTACCGCAGGCAGCCTTGATGGCAGCTCACTTTTACCGTTATGTTTTTTAAAAGGTATCAAGTAAGTATGCCATTTATCAGAATCGATAGATTTCCATATGAGGAGCCGCATCACATAAATTTAGTGCTTGAGGCTTCGAATGATTCTTGTTGTACCAAATTCGAGTACTATTGTAATTCATCTGATCTTTCAGATATCGCTGAAAATCTCGAAAGTTTTCCGAGACACGAAAGTGATGTATATCTTTATGAATTCGGATCAGAACGTAAAGAAGACAGATGGTCATACTATTTTCGATTTAGAGTGTTTCAGATTGACGGAAAAGGTCATTGTGCAATTCAGATACGGACAAACAATAATCAAGAATTGCCAAATTTAGAAATAGCTGAATTTTGTATTTTAGCGGAAGCCTCACAGATAAACAGGCTAGGTAAACTTTTTCGAAAATTCTCTAAACTGAATCATGAGGCTTTTGTTTGGAACGTGGTTGATGGTGAATTAATTGAGAAAAGAACATAACAAGCACCCAAGTGGACGGGTAAGCCATATCTGCAAAATTACTAAAGTACAGACTTTCTCAATCATCGTCGTTTCGGTCTCTTAGCTGCTAACAAGAATTGTTTCAATACGTGTATTATAAGAAAAAATGAATAATGGAAGTTATCGGGAATAAAGCCAAATTAACACCTGCCCAAGAATCAGACCGCGAAAAAATATATAATTGGCTTTGCAAATCAGACTTAACTTCTTCTGTGATGGGACCTCCTAAATACCCTGAATACCCAATACCCACATATAAAGAGTTCTGTAATGAATATCCGCTGTCTTTTTTCAATCCATGCGGCAACAAAACAGGTCGGGTTTTTATCATTATCGCTGATAACGAAGAGGTGGGAACAATAGGCTATGATCTTCTTGATAAAGAAAAAAACAGGGTTGTTTTAGATATATGGATGAAAGCGGAACAATATTGTGGACATGGTTATGGCAATGATGCCTTAAATACTCTTTCCATATATATACATAAAAATTATGGGATTACTAACTTTTTAATATCACCTTCTCAAAGGAATAAACGCGCAGTAGCTGCTTATAAAAAAGCTGGATTTGAATACGTAAAAGCTATGGACAAAAAAGAACAAGCAAAAGAATTCGGATTATCAGAATATGATGATAATATTTTAATGATAAAAAGCTTATAGCAGATCAATCCAGAGGGCCTAATAGAAGCAAAAAATGTCGCTTGCGCCATTTCTTGCTTCCTGTCACAGGAATCTGCAAATTTGAATAAGTTCAGTGGGTGCCCCCGGCAGGAATCGAACCTGCGGGCGGCACCCGGATTTCCATGCAAAAATCGATTCGAATTTTAAGATTATTCGGCGATCAAGTGCGGTTTATGCCCGGAGCATGGCCAATTTGAGGTGAGTAAATATTGTAAGCGAATTTGAGAGGAATTCTAAAAAATAAAATAAAAACAAATATATAAAGGTTTTTTGTCGAAATTCAAATTTTGTCCTTCCGAAAGCTCCAACAAAAAATGAGCCGAAAATCGCGCGTTCATCTCATTGAAATCATTGCCAATATAGCCATTGACAATTCATTGCCTAGCTCACTGACAGTTCATTTCCTTGTATTGACAGCTCTTTCCAGAACCGACAACAATTTTTATGGAGTATTGAGAAAAGAAAAGGATGGTCGGGGCGAGAGGATTTGAACCTCCGACTTCCTGCTCCCAAAGCAGGCGCGCTGCCAGGCTGCGCCACGCCCCGATTGCGGACGAACTTTCCTATCACGGTTTCTATTTGCGTGCAAGCCCTGCGGTGTTCTATGGGCGGTAATTGGCAAAAAAATCATCCACCGCAGCGCTGATGGCCTTAGCTATTTGCGTTAAAAACACATCGGTTTTGAGGTCTTCAGTTTCATCTGGATTGGTTAAATGTCCGATTTCAACCACGACTGCCGGCATATCGGCACCGATCAGCACCAAAAGGGGTGCTTTGGCAATGCGAACATCGGAAACCTGCAAGTCATCCATCAACCGGTTTTGCAAAGCTTCGGCCAAAAAAATACTGCCACGCAGATGTTTTTCATAGACTGTATCCCATTGGACCAGATCATCATTGTTAACTGGTTGTTTTTTAGGTGTTTGATCGACGGAGGACGGTTCGGGTTCGAGCTTGGTCATTTCATCATAATAGTAGATGGTCATACCGGTTTTTTGGCGGCTGAAACTGGCACCGGTGTGAACGCTAATCATGAGAGCAGCACCGGCCTGGTTGGCCAAGGCCGTTCGTTCCAGAATATCGAGGCTATAATCATCGTTGCGGGTAAGCAGGGTTTGGTACTTCTTTTCAAGCTCGCTCTGAATAAATCTGGCAACCGATAGCGTAATCGATTTTTCAAATGTGGTTTGCAAACCGGCAGCGCCTTTATCATGACCGCCGTGTCCCGGATCGATAGCGATTATCTTCTGGTATTCGCCCCATATGACCCGTTTGGCGTGCAGGGGACTTGAGGCTAACAATACGCAGCCGAGCCAAATAGCCAAAAAATATACCGATCGGCTGCCAAGACCTTTAAAGAAATCAGATGGATAAGTTAAATTATTCAATTTTACTTGACACTTATGCACTAAAATATTATTTTGAAACGTTATTTCAGGCCGCAATAAATGTTGCTTATGGGGATCTTTCTTTTAGATGCGGCCGGTTGATTATGCGTACGATTTAAATCATCAATCCTGGGGCTGCTGACTGACATTCCAGGATTTTTATTTTTCGAGTTTCTACTTGCCACAGGACTGATTGTCAAGACGACACTGCCAATCGGTTCAATTTTGCGCGTTGCCGCAACAGGTGAGCAAAAACAAAGCACCGGAACTCAAAAATTTAATGCGAGAGTGGCGGAATTGGTAGACGCACTGGACTTAGGATCCAGCTCTGGCAACAGAGTGGGAGTTCAAGTCTCCCCTCTCGCACCACTTGTAAACAACGATATGCGTTTGTTTTCAAACGCATTTTGTTTATGTGATTTATTATTCCCGTCCAAAGTGACACATGTCTCAGAGTCTTCGTTTCGAATTCCGATGTGTCTTGCGATGATTTGATGTGCATTGACACCCGGTGGCAGTGGGCGGATGTTATTAAATTATCGACGTCGAACACCTAAATAATTTCAATGTTAAGAAAGGATACCCATGCAAGTTAAGGTTGAAGACCAAAGTAGTGTCAAAAAAGTTATGCACATCGAGGTGGATGAAAAAGTTGTGCGCAGCGAGCTGGATAAAGCCTACCAGCAGCTTAAAAAAAATGCCAAGGTCAAAGGCTTTCGGCCGGGCAAAACACCCCGTTCCGTTTTGGAAAGACTATATAAAAAGGATGTCAATGCGGATGTGACCTCCCGATTAATTCAAGAATCGTTTGTGGATGCGATTAAAGAAACCGATTTGAAAATTTTGGGAACACCGCAGGTCGACCCGTCTGAACTGCAAGCGACGGGAAATTTCACTTACAAAGCAACCGTTGAGATCCGCCCAGAAATTGCAGATATTGATTTCAAGGGACTAGAATTAAATAAGACACTATATGCCGTGAATGATGAAGAAATTGATGCCCAACTGCAGCTACTGCAAAAAAACATGGCCCAACGCGAACCGATTAAAGACCAACGGCCTGTTAAAACAGATGATTTTGTGCTGATCGACTATGAAGGTTTTAAAGACGGCAAACCGCATGCCGAGACCCAAAAAACGGATAATTTCATGTTGCAAATCGGGGCGGGGACGATTTCGAAAGATTTTGACGACCAGTTGGTCGGTTTGCAGGCCGGCGATGAAAAAGAGTTTTCGATAGTATTTCCAGATGATTATTTCAACAAGAACTTGGCCGGTCAAGAGATCGCCTTTAAAATTAAGGTCAATGAAATTCGCAAAGAAGTGCTGCCCAAACTTGATGATGCCTTTGCTAAAAAAGTCGGTCAGTATAAAAACCTCGATGAACTCAAAGAAGCAATTGTTGATAATTTGAAACAGGGCTATGACAAACGATCAGAGCAGGAGTTAAATGAACAGATATTTCTCGGGCTTATCGAAAAGACCGATTTTGAACTGCCCGAAGTATTGGTTAAATATGAGCTTGAGAACATCCTAGCCGATGCTGAGCGCTCTTTTCAATATTACAATAAGTCAATGGAAGACTTGGGACTTACCCGCGAGGGGCTTGAGGAACAATATCGTGAAACCGCTGAAAAACAGGTGCGCCGTCACTTGATTTTGAGCCATATCGTGGATCAAGAGAAGCTGACATTGACTGATGCAGAGATTGATGCCGGTTATCAGGACGTTTCCGCTAATTTCAATCAAAAAATTGATGAAATTAAAGCATTTTATCGCCAAGATCCCGATCGATTTGAAATGTTTAAACAGACGCTACTTGAAAAAAAGGCTATTAAACTTATTATAGAAAATAGTGTCATTAAA
>JASJAZ010000148.1 GCA_030066785.1 Desulfobacterales bacterium
GCCCAAGCCAACCATAACCATATACAAGCAACGGCCAATGATTTCTTCATTTTAATATCACCATTTCTCTATCCGAAAGCACTGAACAAGTATAGTTTATCGGTAATTAAGAACAACCCCACAACAATTAACAAAACACCGGCGGTAACGTTCAGCGGTTTCAAGCCACGCGAAGCCTTCTTAATAAAAACCAGCAGATAATTAATACAGAGTGCAAGCACCAAAAACGGCAATGCCAACCCAAAGGAAAAAACACTGAGCAACAAAATACCTTCTTGCACCGTTTCTTGGTTGCCCGCAAGTATCAAAATCGATCCAAGCAAGGGGCCGATACAGGGACTCCAACCGGCGCCAAATGCCATGCCGACAATAAATGCACCCCCGAAATGGGCTGGCCGTTGATGCAAATGGATCCGTTTTTCGAAATCAAGCCAACGCAAGCGCAATATGCCAATCATATGCAAACCAAACATAACCACGAGCACGCCACCGATGACGCGAATAACATCTTTATGTTTTTGCAACGCAACACCTAAGTATGACGCCGAAGCGCCCAAAATGATAAAAACCGCCGAAAATCCTAAGATATAAAGCAGCGTCGCAATGATAACCCGCTTGTGGGGTTTGCTGATCGCGGATTGATTTAAACCTTCAACTGACGTCCCGGAAATAAATGTAAAATAGACCGGTATCAGCGGCAAAATACAGGGTGAAAAAAAAGACAGCAAGCCTGCCAGAAAGGCTGCTGGGTATGGCACTACCTCCGCAAACATATGGATTTACCACGACCGTATCAAGGTACTTTTGTTTGTTGAATGTTACTTTCGAATAGCGACCCTCTATCGATAACGCTGTTATGTTATATCCGATTCCATATATGTCAAACCGAGATCAGGGTGGAATGTTGCCGAACTTATGGTAGATGAATGTAAAACGCAAAAATTTGATACCCGGTCAGGATCAGACCTTTGGATACCGATGTGTTTTTTATTGCGGTTCGCTGAAATGCGCAGCTGTCATTTGTCCAAGTTCTTGCGAGCGTTTAGTAGCCGCTTCCACTGCATTGATGAGGGTATTTCGTATGCCGCCGTTTTCCAAGGCGTGAATTCCCGCAATGGTCGTTCCACCGGGTGATGATACCTTATCTTTTAATTGGCCGGGATGCTCTCCGCTATCTATTATTAGCCGGGCGGCACCCAAAACGGTTTGGGTCGCCAGAAAAGACGCTTCTTCTCTGGATAGACCCATTTTAACGCCAGCATCGGCTAGGGCATCCACCACAATAAAAATGTAGGCCGGTCCACTGCCGCTCAGCCCAGTAACAGCATCCATGGCAGTTTCCTTAACCAAAACCGTCTTGCCGATGGAGCTGAATATTGTCATAGCAATATCCGTATCTGCCGTATCGGCGTTTTTACCGGCCGCCACAGCGGAAGCCGCTTCTTTGACAAGTGCAGCAATATTGGGCATCACTCGAATGAGGCGTGTTTCCTTATCCAGCATTTTTTCAATCGCTGCCAACGGCAAACCGGCAGCCACGGATATAACCAACTTTGACATATCAATAAAATCAGCCGTTTCCATTAATACCGATGCCACCATTTGGGGTTTGATGGCATAGATGAGCACTTCCGCCGTCTTGGCGACTTCCGTATTTTTTGAAGAAATCTTAACGCCATACGTTTCTTTTAAAAATTGCAGACGTTTGGCGCGAATGTCGGCACAGATGATATTCTTAGGATCCGTGGCTTTGGCCGCAATTAATCCGCCCACAATCGCTTCGCCCATATTACCGGACCCGATAAGGCCTATTATTTTATTCTTCAACATTGGTTTCATTCCTTTTTTTGACAATGATGCTCACAGCACACCGCAAATGCATTCTAAAATCGCGTTTGCGCTGATGCCCTTGAAATATGAAGCCATATTCTGAGCATTGCACAACCTTTCGTAATGCGCAATTTAGGATTGACCATTAGGAGAGTCAATTAAAAAAAGCCGATGAAATGCGCGATACTAAATGCCAACAATTTAATTCCTGTTAATTATCAAATAAAAGTTGCCAGCCTATCTAAGAAAAAATTTTTCAGGCCGAATATCCAATTGGATAATTCTGTCAGCGATGTTTATGTAGTAATCTATATTGCCGATTCATTTTTTCTGGTAAATTATCAAATATCTTATGTCAAAAGGATCTGCCTAACTGGATTTTAAGCCAGGTTCAACATAAAAAATAGATAGACATGGTGTATTTCTTACCGAGAAAAGATTTTAGATGAGATCAGCAACCCTATTTTTGCGGCTGTTTTGGCTACCAACTATCAAACAGCTTGACTTGTCAATGATAATATTTTTTAATCATTAAAGGCATATAAAGCGCATCGACTCCAAAATACGACGGCTCGCATGAGAGGCATTGTTCGGTATGTTTATTCTCGGCTACTTTTTAATGGCCGTTGGCCAGGTTCTTAATTATATACTTGTGATATATTTAATTCTGGTCATCGCCCGGGCAGTTTTATCTTGGGTTAGCCCGGATCCGTATAATCCCATCGTCCGGTTTATCCACAATGTCACCGAACCGGTTATGTTTCGCATTCGCGCCACATTGCCGGTAACCTTTGGCGGTATCGATTTTTCTCCGATTATTGTCCTTCTGGTGATCATGTTCTTAAGGACTTTTCTGGTCAATAGTATTATGCAATTGGCGCAATCGCTAATATAAGCATCCAAAAGGCAGGAGCATGCAATGAAACTTACCCCTTTAGATATTCAAAACCATCAATTTAAGATAACTTTCCGTGGCTTTAATGTTCGCGAAGTTGATCATTTTCTGGAGGAAGTTGCCGATGCCATGGAATCGTTGCAGCGTGAAAATGAAAGTCTGCGCGACAAAATAAACCGCTTGAAACATTCCAACGAGGGCTATAAAGCGCGCGAAGAAACGTTCAAAAAAGTCATGTTGAATTCGCACAAAGCTTTAGAACAACTGAAAAAAAATGCCCAAAAATCGGCCGAACTAATGGTCGCCGAGGCTGAAGTCAAAGCGGATTCGATGCTGCAACGCGCCCACAATCGGTTGGCGCAATTGCATGAGGAAATCGCGGAATTGAAACGCCAGCGTATTCAGTTGGAAACCCAAATTCGGGCGGTGTTGGAATCCCATTCTAAGCTGCTTGATGCCGGTCAAATGGACATGCGTGCCTCCGATGAAGAAGATTCTAAAATGCAACTTCTTAAGAAAAGCTAAAATTTTTATGAAAATTCATAAAAATGATAGAAATTTTTTAGCCGAGTGGTAAAATAACAGTAGAATTGTAAGCGGGACCTCAATTCATAGCCGCATAAAATGATGTAGGCAAGCCGATTGGTTTAGCTAATTCTTTTTGCGGCTAATTTGTATGGCGTAATCCAGGTGCGTAAAATAGGCTTAGACCTGCAAAAATTGCAGCTTTTAAAGATAGACCAACATGTTACCGATATTCGTATAAACTGGGCCATTGTTTACGCTTTATGTTCGCTGCGGTTCAAATGACCCCCGTTTATGCTCACAGCCTGGCAACGGTCGTTTTTTCACATAGCAACCGCTGGCAGGCAATCATGCTGCCTAACCATAACGATTGCCGGATATGCTCTAGTTTTTTAAACCTTAAACCAATTATGGACTGAGTGTTGATACTATGGCGACAATTGATGCTTTTTTTAAGTTAATGAACGAGCAGGGCGCTTCAGACCTCCACCTGTATGCCGGACAACCGCCGGCCCTGCGCATTAGGGGTGAAATCGAACGGGTCAAATACAAAGTCTTGGATAACGACACGCTTCGATCCATGCTGTATGAAATTACACCAGAAGAAAAGGTCAAAGTTTTTGAAGAATCGGGTGACGTCGATTTTGGTTATGAAATACCCGGATTGGCGCGTTACCGCGCTAATTTTTTTATGCAAAAAAACGGTGTGGGTGCCGCTTTCAGGGAAATCCCCAGCACGATCGCAACGGTGGAGCAACTGGGCCTACCGCCGGTGGTGGCGCAGCTGGCTTCATTGCCACGCGGCTTGATTATCGTAACCGGTCCCACCGGCAGCGGCAAATCAACCACCTTGGCCGCCATTACCGATGAAGCCAACCGCAGCCGCAAAGATCATATCATCACCATTGAGGATCCCATTGAATTTGTCCACAAAAGCCAGGGATGCATCGTCAATCAGCGTGAAATTGGAACGCATACCAAATCATTTTCGGCTTCTTTGCGCGGGGCCCTGCGTGAAGATCCTGATATCATTTTGGTCGGCGAGATGCGCGATTTGGAAACCATCTCACTGGCCATCGAGGCCGCTTCTACCGGTCATTTGGTTATGTCTACCTTGCATACGACCAGCGCCATGCAAACCGTTGATCGCATCATCGAGGTGTTTCCCGCCCACCAGCAGGCACAAATCCGTTCCACGCTGGCCGATGGGGTTCGTGCGATTATCGCCCAGGTTTTGTTTAAGCGCATTGATCGGCCGGGCCGCTGTGCGGCATTGGAAATTCTAATTGCCACACCGGCGGTTCGCAATCTGATCCGCGAAGGTAAAACCCATCAAATCGCCTCCATGATTCAAACAGGTAAAAAGTACGGCATGCAACTATTGGATGAAGCCATTATGCAGATATATAATAAAGGCTGGATTAGCGCAGACGACGCCTATGCTAAGGCCAATGACAAATCGATGTTCCGGCCTTTGTTAAAAAATCCGCCTACGGATTTCACCGAAGCCTAAAAATGAAGAAGGCCTATTATGCGAAAACAGGAAATTGACCATATTTTTACCCGAATGCTTGACGCGCATGAAGATGTTTCCGACCTCAATTTTACCGTGGGCAAACCACTTCAAGTCGAAAGTGCCGGCCAGTTGATTCCCGTAGACATGAGCCCTGATTTTGGTGAACTGACCCCTTTTCAGACCGAAGTAATTGCCTTAAACCTTGTCAATAAAGATCGCCGGCTCACCGAAACACTACTGACCCAGGGTTCCGCTGACCTTTCGTATTCATTGCCCGGCAAAGCCCGCTTTCGTGTCAATGTTTTCTCCCAATCCGGCCACTATTCAATTGTTGCCCGGAAACTTGAATCGAAAATTCCAACAATTGATGAAATGGGGCTTCCCAAAATCTTTCACAATATTTCCAAAGAACAAAATGGTATCGTCATTTTTACCGGTGCTACCGGTACCGGTAAATCAACGTCATTGGCATGCATTTTAGACGACATCAATGACCAGAAATCTGTTCATGTGGTCACCCTTGAGGATCCGATTGAATATCAACACCCGCATAAAAAGGCCACCTTTAATCAACGCGAACTAGGAATCGATTTTGACTCGTTTGCGCATGGTTTGCGGGCGGCTTTGCGCCAGGCGCCCAAGGTCATCCTGGTCGGTGAGATGCGTGACCGTGACACCGTGGAAATCGGGCTCAGCGCCTCTGAAACCGGCCATTTGGTATTTACGACCTTACATACTGTAGATGCAGGCCAAACCATCAACCGTATTCTCGGTATGTTTAACACAGAAGAAGAGGCTCAAATCCGCATACGGATGGCTGATTCTGTGCGCTGGATTGTCAGCCAGCGGTTATTGCCCAAAATTGGGGGTGGGCGTATCGCCGCATTCGAAATTCTTTCCACCAGCTTGCGTGTGAAAGATGCTATCCTGCACGGCGAATCAGAAGGTAAAACCTTTTACGACATTATCGCCGCGGGTAAAGCTTTCGGTATGGTTACTTTTGATGATTTCATTGCCGGGCTTTATGAAAAGGGCCTCATTACAGAGGAAACCGCCATGGCCTATGCCTCACGCCGGGGTGTTATGGGGCGCAACATTGATGCCATTAAGAGTTCCCGCGGAGAGGCAACCACCGATATCGAAGATCTCCATATCGACAAGGATTATCGCAAAACCTATCGGTAACAACCTTTTGGCATTGAAATACACATGCCCGGGTCAGCATAGATAAAATATTAGGGGATTTTGCTAAATGAATATTGTTTGCGAGCATTGCGAAAGTAAGTTCCGTATACCGGATGAGAAAGTTCCGAGCGGAAGAGCCGCATCTTTTAAATGCCCCAAGTGCCAGTCTAAAATCTCGATAACACCGGAGCCAGAAACCCTTGAAGGTGATATACCGTCATTTGACTTCCAAGAGGATGAAGATAATGCGATCGGCGCCGCTTCCTCGGAATCCTACGATGCCGAAGAAAAGCCGTTTGATTTTATTGAGGAAGAGGGCAAGACCGCCATGGTCTGCGAAACCAGCGCGACAAACAAAAAACATATCATTGATGCCCTTGAGTTTATGGAATATCATATCACCGACGCCGGCAACGTCCGCGATGCGCTTAAAAAAATGCGATACCATATTTACGATTTAATCGTGGTGAATGAAGAGTTTGGTACCAGTGATCCGGATTCCAACGGCGTTTTGATCTATCTGGAGCGGTTGAATATGGCTATTCGCCGCAACATTTTTGTAACGTTAATCAGTAAAAGATTTCGGACCATGGATAATATGATGTCCATGCATAGAAGCGTCAACCAGATTATTAACGTCAAAAACATTAAGGATATTGACAAAATTCTAAAAAGCGGTATTGCGGACAATGAGTTTTTTTACCGCATATACAAAGAATCGTTCCGCGAAATCGGTGGGGTTTAGACTAACCATAAGCTTAACAACATTCCCGCACCTCCGCATCCATGAACAACTGTCCACCTTATACCTGTAAAGAATATCGTGAAGAAATGACCTTGTTAGCACTACGGCGTGCGTTGAATAATGAGCGCCTTACCCAGAAAGAAAGACACGCCATCAAAAAAGAAATCAAAAAACTCGAAAGTCGCCTGAATCTGGATTAATGATGTTCCCCGCATCACCCCAATGGTGATGATGTGCTTACCTGAGCATCCCATTGAAAGAATAGTCGTTGAAAGCCCACATCAATCGCATATCTGATCGGTTAACACTGATTACATTGCCGCCGCCTTTAACCGGTTTTGATGATTTCATCAGTGTCTGGCTCGTCACCGGCCACATCAATTATATCGTTGACGTGGGGCCTGCCGCAACTGCTAGCGCTTTGTTAGACGCTATCAAACATCTTCAAATTCAACAACTTGATTACATTTTATTGACCCATATCCATATTGATCATTCCGGTGCCATCGGTGACATTGCCGCCCATTATCCAGAAACGCCGATTATCTGCCATCCCAAAGCGATTTCGCACCTCCGCGATCCGCTGAAACTTTGGCAAGGATCCGTGAAGACTTTGGGAGACACAGCCAGAGCTTACGGTCCAATCAAACCGGTGATTGACAATCCCGTCATTTCCACCGAGCAGTTTAAAAACGATTCGATTCGGTCCTTAAATACGCCGGGACACTCGCCTCATCATGTCAGTTTTTTTACACCTGAAGGCTTATTTGTGGGGGAGGCCGGAGGCGTCTCTTTACCGGTCGCTTCAGGGCAGCCTTATCTCCGCCCTGCCACACCGCCTAAATTTTTCATGGAGATCAACCTTAAAAGCCTTGATACCCTTATGGCTGAAACGCCGGAGGTGATCTGTTACGGCCATTACGGCACCGCCCGCAACGGACTGGAACGGCTCGTGCAACATCGAAATCAACTGTTTATGTGGAAAGATATTATCAAGAATGAGCTGATAAAAGCCACCGCTGAATTGGATATATCAGCATGTCTGGATAGACTCTTGGCAGAAGATCCTTTTTTGGCAGGTTTTTCGCAGCTACATGCAGATATTCAGCAACGGGAACGCTTTTTTATGCAAAACAGCATCAAAGGTTTTGTCGGTTACCTACAAACCCTCGCTGATAATTCGTAGACCTTCCAAGGTGAGATTCGGTTCAACCGCCTCAATGGAATGTGTGACGTTTTTAATGAGGGGCGCAAGTCCCCCGGTGGCGATCACTTTGGGTGACAAATCCATCTCCGCTCGCATCCGTTCAACCAACCCATCTACCAATCCAGCATATCCATAAATAATACCGGCTTTAATACTTGTGGCGGTGTCTTTACCAATAACCGTATCCGGCGGTATGAAAATTTCAACACGAGGCAGTTTTGACGCTTTTCTAAACAGCGCCTCAGAGGCTATGAGAATGCCTGGGCTGATAGCGCCACCCAAATACTCCCCGTCTTCTGAAACAGCATCAAAGGTTGTGGCAGTGCCAAAGTCGATAATAATGAGGCTGGTCTTATATTTATGATGTGCCGCAACCGCATTAACAATCCGATCGGCACCAACCTCATCAGGATTGTGCGTCAACAATGGCAACCCCTGGTAGGATTTAGCGTCCACCCAGTGCGGGGCATGCCCCAGATATTTCCGGCAAAATGAATCCAGAATTTTAACCATTGGTGGCACAACACAAGAAATGATGGTTTTTTCAACCAAAGAAATATCGATTTTACCACAGGCAAACAAACCGGTTACCAGTACATGAAACTCATCTTCCGTCGTGTTTCTTTCCGTGCGCATACGCCAGTCTCTATTCAGGCGTTTGTTCTGATATACACCCATCACCGTATTCGTATTGCCGACATCAATCACAAGTAGCATCTTTGCAAATATCCTTTTTAAAATGCGCTTTCAGCTTCGCTTTGTTAGGCAGCTTTTTGTCCTAAACGGAGGGCGGCCGTCGCCGTAAAAAAAATACTAATTTGAAGATGGATCGAGTGTTATGGTAAAAATTTCCGGTTTAACATCAACCAGAGTGGTGTTAACCGGCAATGAAATAGAGGCCGGTCGTGCATATATGCCGGCAGCCAAACCTGATAAATCAATCGCCACTTCAATATCACGGGGGGCATTCAACTTATCCAATAATGGCGCCGGCCCGCTTACTTTAAGGGTTATCTGGGGAGGATTAATGGAATAAGCTAAGTTGGTGCCCTTGCCAATAACGGCAATATCGTTGAATACCTTTGAAACTACCTGCGCTTGAATGTTCACCTGTGCCTGTAGTTTGGCAGTTGGCGAAATCAGCGTCATATTTTCGGAAAGATCTAGTACAACTTCCTTTTTTAATATATCAGAAACCCCACTTATATCGATTGGTTGCGTTCTGATTGCTTTCAGGTCTTTTAACGTTTTGGCAGGCCCTTGCAACAGCACCTGACGCGGCGTTACCTTGATATCCTTAACTGAATAGCCTGTCTCCGGCTGACCATCGATTTGCACTCTAACCGGCAGCGTCTTTTGAATCGTTTCTTCCAGCTTAACCGACAAAAGGGAAGGGCTTGTTTTGACCACCGTCACATTTTTGGGGAGTTCAATTCGCTCCGGGGCTATTTTTATGGTATTAACACCGGCTCTGGCTTCGGGCATGTCCAAAACATATCTCAGATTGGACGCCGCCAGTTTTTTTATGATCGCTTGGGGGCCACGTAGCCGAAATGCAATGCCTTTCAGCGGCGGACTGGTCACGACCAGCCCTTGCGGCGTTGATCCGATATCCACCGGCACCAAAACATTCGCCTCTTGAACAGATGATCGCGGCCATAAATCGATGACACATAGCAGCAAAATGATGCCAACCGGCACCAGAAGGAAATACCGCTTCTTAAAAGCAGAACGGTCTTTCTTAGTATTCATTTATTTCTCTTAGATAAGATTTGGGATCCGCCGCTTGTAGTGGTAGTCACAAAAACGTTCCGTTGTTGAAACGTTTTTTCGACAACCACTTAGGCCGCCACTCCTTATTTCGGAATATTAGCATGCAAAGCGTTATAAAGACAGATAGATCGCCGATAGCTAATCGGCCTGTTTTATGGCATCAATAATTTTAAGTGTCGCCACCGTTGGCGCGACGTCATGTACCCGAACGAGGTGGGCCCCATTAAACACTGCCGCCGCTACGGCTGCTTGGGTCCCGTTTGCAACGCGCGGGTGATCGGGGCGAATATCATCACTGTTAGCATCTTTTAGCATATGACGCAAAAAAGCTTTGCGGGAAGGACCGATCAAAATTGGTGCTTGCAGCGATGCAAAGTCCTTTAAATTTTTCAGCAGGGAAAAATTCTGTGCAAATGTTTTTCCGAAACCAATTCCGGGATCGACAATGACACGGGACGCTGGAATCTGCTGTTGTATCGCTGTGTCTATTGCATCTTTCAAAAAGGCCTTAATTTCACCTGTAAGATCCGTATACGAGGGATTTGCTTGCATGGTTTTGGGCGTGCCTTGCATATGCATCAAAACAATCGGGACATCATATTCAACCGCAACCTCTGCCATCGCAGGGTCCATGCGCAGCGCACTGATATCGTTGATCATAGATGCACCGGCTTCAATCGCGCGACGCGCAACTGCCGCTTTGGTAGTATCGATGGAAATGGGTATGGTGAGGCGTTTGGCAAGCGCTTCAATGACCGGCGCAACCCGGCGTATTTCG
>JASJAZ010000147.1 GCA_030066785.1 Desulfobacterales bacterium
CACCGCAGCGCGTTGCGGGTAGCGCGTGCTCATGTGATCAAACCGGCTAAAGGTCGTTTCTTTGAGCAGTAAATCGTTTGTATCAGCAGACATTTTATTTAGGTTTCCTCGACGCCGAAGTAAGCTGATCGAACATCGGGATTGTTCATCAATTCTTCCCGGATGCCTTCCATTACCGCGGCGCCGTTTTCAAGGATAAACCCATAATCAACAATTGGAAAAACGGGTCGCGCATACTGTTCGGTCACAATAATTGCGATATTCATTTCGTCGCGGATTTCACGCGTAGCCTTTATGAGGGTCGCCTGCATCAGCGGACTCAAGCCAAGCAGTGGCTCATCCAGCAACAGAATTTTTGGCTGCGCCATTAGGGCCCGCCCGATGGCCAGCATCTGCTGTTCCCCGCCGCTTAAAAAACCACCCATGCGTTTCTTGATTTTTTCCAGCGCAGGAAAAATTTCAAATACATATTGCAGCGTTTTTTTAGCCTGCGCAGGACTGGCCAGGTAACCGCCGATACGCAGATTTTCAAGTACACTGCTTTCTTTAAAAATGCGCCGCCGTTCCGGACACAGAATAATACCGCGCTTGGCTCTCTGGCTGGGTTTAAGGCTTGAGATATTTTGACCCTTGTAATCAATCCGACCCATTACCGTAATGCGTTCACCGCCAGCCATTTGTTCCTTTTTTTGGATGTCGTGCATAATACCGGAAAGGGTGTACATCAGGGTGGATTTACCGGCGCTGTTGGCACCAAACACACCAACGATCTGGTTGGCTTCACAGCGGATATCGATGTTGTTTAACGCCAGCATATTTTCGTAAAACACCATCAATCCGGTCGCCTCAAGCATGGGTCATAACCTCCTCAACCTCCTGTGAACCAAAATAAGCTTCTTTGACGCGTTTATCCGCCATGACCTCTGCCGGCCGACCTTCCATGAGTTTTTCACCGAAATTGAGTACCATCACCCGGTTCGCGACCCGAAAAAGCTCCCTCAGGCGGTGTTCAATCATAATGATGGTAATGCCATCCATCTGCAATCGCTCAATCAGTGGCACCATGCTGGCAATTTCGCTCATGCTCAAACCTGAGAAAATTTCATCACCAATGATAACATCCGGTTTCAAAGCCAGGCAGCGTGCCAGTTCCAGACGTTTAAGATACCCGGTGGGCAAAGTGGCTGCGGCTTTATAGGGAACATATGAGTCGCGCTCAAATCCAATTTCTTCCAAAATATCGATGCCCACGGTGTTGCGGTCGCCCAATCGGCCGCCGCCCCGCCAGCCGCCGGTACGCCGGGCCCTGGGCGAAAAAAGCGGTATCACCAGGTTTTTATAGGCCGGCAGGCTGTAATAGGGTCGCATGATCTGAAAGGTGCGGGTAATGCCCATATCCGCAATTTTATGGGCTGGTTTTTTACTGATGTCCTTACCGCGGAAAAGGACATGACCGGATGTTTTTTTAATAAAGCCGGTAATGCAATTCACGATAGTGGTTTTGCCCGACCCGTTGGGCCCGATAATCCCCAGAATCTCACCTTCGAAAACATCGAAGCTGACGTTATTTAGGGCCATGATCCCGCCAAAAGCTTTGGTGATGGATTGGACTTGCAGGATGGGCGCTTTGCTCATATTCGCGTCCACCTTTCAAATTGGTGATATTTGCGCTGCCCGTAGACCATGACGCCCTCGCTTCGAAAGACAATAAACCCCACCAAAATCAGGGAGTAGAATACAATTCGCAAGGTCCCAAAGTCCCGCAGGAGTTCAGATATCGGTACCAAAATCAAACAACCGATAAGTGGTCCCACCAGTGTGCCGCCGCCACCGATTACGGTAGCCGCAATGGGCAGAATCGAAAAATCCAGCGCAAACTGTGAAATGCCGGACCACATATAAATGTGTACCAGGCAAGCGCCGCTCATGCAGCCCATGGCCGCCGCAATAAATACCGCGATCGCCTTAAAAATGGTGATGTTCATTCCCGATGCCCGTATGGCCTGATCATTGTCTTTGACGCCGCGAAAAACCAGACCGATGTCCATATTCACTAGGCGTCGGACTCCAAAAAGAAACAGTAGTGTGATCCCGATAACCATATACTGCTCCACCCAGCGATTGGCAAAACTGTCAATACCGATGATGCCGTCGGTGCCACCGAGAATATCCAGCGCTTCGATGACCCGCATCGCAAAGAGCGGATACATTAAACTGACGATGGCAAAGAAAACCCCTCTCAAAGGCAGGCAGGGCAGCAGCAACAGCGTGCAAAGGCTCGCGCCCAGCAGGGTGGCCAGCGGAATGGTTAACAACGGCGGCAGGCCTAAAGATGTATTGAGAATGGCCGTCAAATACCCGCCGGTGCCCACAAAAAATGCACCGCCTAAACAGACCAGGCCCACAAAATGGGCCAGAAAATCAAAACTGATGGCCAGCAGCGCATAGATACAGGTAATGGTGATGACGCGTTGCCAGTACATACCGGGCAGCACTAAGGGTAGTATTAACATCCCAATAATGAGTACCAAACGCGGAATAACCAGATAGGTGAGTTCGCGCCAGGACATCATGGCATATATGCCATCCGAGCGCACTTTGATGCCACGATCGATACGTTCCTTACGTCGTTGATCTTTGATCACCTTTAGACTCTTTCCTCCAGTTCTTTCTGGCGGCCAAACAGGCCGGATGGTTTGAGAATCAGGGTTAGAATGATGGCCAGCAGGGCGACCACCATCTGGAAATGGGCACCCAAGTACACCACCGTCAGAATTTGGGCAAAGCCGATCAGGAAAGCGGACAGTACAGCACCGACCCAGCTGCCCAATCCACCGACAATACAAACAGCAATGGCCAGAATTAAAACATTGTAGCCGGCTTCCACCACGATATTGCCTAACGGCAATAGGCAAATGGCCGCCAGCGCTGCCAGCATGGAGCCGAATCCCATGGCCACCACTGCCATGAGATCTGAATCGATTCCCAGCATCATGGCGGCGCGTTCATCCTGGGCCATTCCGCGCAGGGCCAAACCAATGCGCGTATAGCGCGTAAATAGCCACAGCAGCGCCACCACTGCGGCACCAATGCCGACCACCAGTAGACGTTGGTAATCCACCGACACGCCGGCAATGGAGGTACTGCCCTCAATAAATGCCGGCAGCGTATAGGTCATGCCCTTGAAGCCACCCCAGCGTAGCCCTTCTAATATGGCCAGGCCCATGGCGTAGGAGGCCATGATTTCCGATATTTCCATACCCCGGATGCGTATCAGCACAAATTGATAGATCAGCGCACCGATAATGCCGGTGGCAATCATCGCTAGCACAATGCTGATGAGATAGTTTAGTCCTAAAGAATTTATAAGGGTCCAGGTAATAAAACCGCTGAGCACATACAGGGCCCCATGGGCGAAATTGGGTAATCGGCTGACCCCGTAAACCATGGCAAATCCAAGGGCAAAAAGGGCCAGCGCCACACTGTTTATGGTGCCGTAGATCAGTATTTGCATGGGCTCATGATGTTAGGTTGCTAATGTATTGAAATTGGATTGAAGGCGCTAAGACCTAGCGCCTTTAATCCGAATGCTGGAAGGCAGAATTTTATTTTTTCATCCAGGGCGGCAACTGGATGCTGCCCGTGGCAATGCTTTTGGGATAAACAACCACGCGTTTGCCGGCTTGCCATTGCAAAATGCTTCCCACCGCGCCTTCCTGGGGATCGGTGGCCGGGATGACCTGATGGCTTTTGGGATCGAAACGGAGTCGGCCGTAGACACCCATGATATCGGTCTTTTCCAGTTCGGCAACGACTTTGTCCGGATCAAGACTGCCGGCGCGCTCAATAGCATCGCGCAGCACATAGACGGCCATGTAACTGCTGGATGTGCCCAAACCCTCGGGTTCGACCCCCCATTTTTTGGCGTAAGCATTGTAAAATTTCATGGTCCAAGGCGTCGCGTTGGATGGGGCATTGCCGGCATTGACCACATTACAAAGGGTGAATTCACCTTTGCCGCCCGTGGCTTTCCAAAATCCGGGCTGTTCGGCGGCGGCTAAGGTGGAACCAAAGGGTAGGGCCGGAATTCTCATTTCGTACCATTGTTTCAGTAAAATGGCACTTTCGGGCATATCCATCCAGATATTGATGATTTCTGACTTGGTTTTTTTGGCTTTGAGTAAGCCTATCGAAAAGTCAGTGGCGCCGGTGGGATAGATTTCCACCCCGGTAACGTTCCAACCCTTTTTCGTAGCGACGCTATTCATTACTTTGGCGGCGCCCCGCGCGTGGGAGACATCCTGGGCGATGATGAACAAATTGTTGAAGCCGTGTTTTTCTTTCAACTCCGTAAAATTGGCAAACATCTCTCCTACGAGGTTCTTTGCTTCACCATGAATCCTGAAGCAGTATTTGAATTTATCATACTGTTTGGCGACCAGGGCGTGATACTTCGGGGTCAAGACACCGGTGGTTAGAATGGATACTTTTTTGTATTTTGATAAAAGTGGCATGGCCGCTAGCGCCGCCTCAGAGCGAACCGGCCCACCCAGGATAAAATCGGCTTTTTTGTCCAGAATCAGTTTTTCGACGGCCAAAAGGGCTTCACTGACCGGCACACCGGGTTCCAGATCGCGGGTGTCAATCACTTCCACTTTGAATGGTCGCTTTTGACCAGCAACCTTTACGCCGCCGCTGGCATTTATTTCTTCAACGGCCAGCTTGAAACCTCTTTCCGCATCCCAGCCGTAAAGAAAAGCGGTTGAAAGGGGACAGCCCAACACGACGGGTTTGGCTGCATGGGCCATGTTTCCGAACGATAGGCACAGTGCAATTGTCAACACGGCGGTAAAAATAATCAAACGACAGGTTTTCATAAGGAGTTCCTCCTTCCCATGCGGTTGAAGGTTGACAAAGTGGTACGGCCACTTTCGTATGCAAAAGTGGCAAAGCGGCGTTTCGAAAGGGTTATGCTGTGCTAAATTTGGTTCATTCGCTGTAGGCAATTCAAAGTCTTCATGGCATTTGCTGTTAAATTAGTCAAGAAGCAATTGGGAAAGGGATCACAGACAGGCGCGGGTAAAGGGTTTATCGGACAATGATGAGCGCGACGGCCGAAAGGCGACCTACTGCCTCCTGCCAAAGTATTTACAGAAAATTGGTTCTCAAAAGTTTGGCGGGCCTGTAAGGTTTTTTTATACAGATCGAGGATGGCTTGACGGCCGTCCTCGGTATGATTGCGGGTTCCGGTGCCGGCAAATGTTTTTCTGTCATCAGCGGCGCTGCGGCAACCCCCTGATTGTTTTTCCAGGCCGACCATGGCTTGCGCTCTTGGTCATAAACATTGACCGGTCGATTAACCAGCTATTTTGATAACGAATTTACGATAAAGATACAAAGGGTTTGATGAGGATTGAAATAATTGTTTTTTTAAAGGGGTTAGCGATTGACACGGTCAGTTATCGCGTTATACAAAAATAATAATATCATTCTGAATGTTTCCGCAGTTTTGCTGCACACAGAATGATAGCCCCTTTTAAAGCGAATATCCGGTTTTTAATATATTTTATTGATTAATCCACAGTTTAATCAAGGGAGGATTGCGCAATGCCGGTCAAACTCAATCATTACTGGACCATTATTCAAGACAAAAATGAAGACTATAATAAATTTATGACCAAAAAATTTATTCCTGGGGTCAACAAATTGGGCCTGCATACCGTTGCGGGATGGAGCGTCCTGGTTGGGGCGTACAGCGAAATCATTCTCGAAAGCGTTGCCAATGATTTAGATCTTCTGGAAGTAGCACTGCGCAACCAAAAATTCAAGGATTTAAAAGGAACGCTACTTAACTATGTTAAAAACTATAAAACCAAGGTTCTAGTCAGCACTGGAAAAAAAGATTCCTATTCCATCGATATTAAGCAAGATACAGTCAAATTTAATCAATCCTGGGATTTAATTGGCACCAAGAAAGTTGAATATGGGCGATATACCAAGAATGAATTTTATCCCTTGATGGAGGAACTGGGTATTTTCGTGGCCCGGGAATGGGAGGTTTTAATCGGCGATGGGCCCAGCATTATTTGTGAAGGCCGGGCCACAGATATCGAGAACTTGATCCGGAATTTGCAGAGCAAAAAATTTCGTCAAGCCAAACGGGAACTAAAAGAATATACCGAGAATTACCGCAGCCGTATCCTCACATTTCATATTCAAAAAGTGAAAGGATACAAATCCGCCAGTTATAATTTGATTGAGCAATAGAACTGCAAAGGAAACGCTTCCATAGAGCTCTCAATTACATTTGGTCGGCAGCATAAATTGTTTTAACTCTGCCCACCTGGCCACTGGCAAGCCGCACCTTAATGCCGTGGGGATGATAACCTGATTTAGTAAGGATCTCTTTGATAACGCCGCGGGTAACTTTTCCCGTGCGCTGATCTTTTTTCAAAACAATATCGACCTCGATACCAGGTGTCATGTCCTTCCGGTTTTTTCCGTTCATCAGTGACGCTCCTTTTTGCCTTCCTCTCTTTGATCAATTTGGCGTATTGCATTTGTAGCAAGTTAAATTGACAGATCAATTGGAGGGTGTTAGCTGCTGTAGGTGTTAATTATCAACCATTATCCCAAGAGATCCGTATGAGCCCTCCTCGGTGGTATATTCACCCAATTTGGGTCTTCATTTTGTCCATTGTTGCCTTGGGCATGTCCCTTTTTCTTTATATTCACTGGTACATCGAAGCCAGTGCGGGGCTGCGGGGGGTCATCGAGAAATTCAATCTTGACCGCGAACAAGTCCTGGCCTCTGATACCTGGATGGTTATTATGGTGCTCTCGATCCTAGTGGGCATTATCCTGCTGGGAATATTTACCATATTTGTCTACAGCCAGAAAACGCTTCAGTTGTACCGTCTGCAAAACAATTTCATCAATAATTTTACCCATGAATTGAAAACACCGGTGACCTCTTTAAAATTATTTTTGCAGACCTTTTCCCGGCATGAACTGCCACGGGCTGATCGACTTAAATACATACACTATATGATTGCCGACGTCAGCCGTTTGACCGATAATATAGATCGGATCCTTAATTTGGCCAAAATCGAGAGTAAAAGCTATGCCGACGAGTTCGTAAAGGCGGATGTGGTGAAAATCATTGAAAGTTTTGTTAAAAATAATGCACACCTATTCCAGGATTGCCGGATTCAGATTCACAAGCCCGAGGTTGCTTTGGCTGCCTATCAGATCAATGTCTCTTTATTTGAGATGCTGTTAATGAACCTGATCACCAACGCGATAAAATATAACGAATCGGAAAAACCTGAAATCGATATACGCTTTGAAACAATTGGTCGCAAGCGCTATTTACGCTTTGAGGATAATGGCATCGGCTTTGATAAAAAGGAAATTCGCAAAATTTTCCGAAAGTTTTATCAAATTGGGCGTGCCGATGATATGACAGCCAAAGGCAGCGGGTTAGGCCTGCATTTGGTTCAGACCATTGCCCGCCTGCATAAATGGAAAATAGTTGCCCAAAGCGAAGGCAGCGGACAGGGGTCGGTATTTTCGCTGGTGTTGCCACGTTAAGCTGCCGTGCATTCATGATTATGGGCCAAACAGATTGTATTCGGCCGATCTGAGATGTTTTATTTAAGACAACGCGCGTTTGTTTGTGAACGCCGCGACCGATTTGCAAGGAAAATGATATGCAGAATTCCAGCAAACCATGTATCCTGATCATCGAGGATGACAATCATATTGCGGAAGGGTTGAAATTGAACTTGTCGCTGCAGGGATACAGGGTAGTGGTGGCCGCAGATGGACCTTCGGGCCTGCAGCAATGGGAGCAAATCAATCCTGATCTTATCGTATTGGATATTATGCTGCCCGGCATTGATGGTTTGTCAGTGCTGCGCAATATTCGTCTCAAAGATGAGCGATTGCCAATTCTGATTCTTTCCGCCAAGTCAGCCTCAGATGATAAGATTCAAGGTTTGAGCTACGGCGTTGACGATTATTTGTCAAAGCCGTTTAATTTGGAGGAGTTTTTGTTGCGTGTGGAACGACTTATAACAAGGTCTGCCTGGAATAGGAAAGGCGGGCAGCCGTCCGGATTAAATAACATTTCCCGCTTTTCATTTGGCCGCAATACCATCGATTTTGAAACCATGACCGCCATCTGCCAACAGGGCTCTATCACACTGACCGAGCAGGAAATCAAACTTTTAAAATTATTTTGCGCCAACCAGGGTAAACCTCTTTCGCGGGAAAAACTGCTTGAAATCGGCTGGGGCTACACCCGTAAAGCTTCAACCCGTACGGTGGACAATTTTATTGTACGGCTGCGCAAATATTTCGAAGAAAACCCCAAAAAACCATCTTATTTTAAAAGTCTGCGCGCTGTGGGTTATGTGTTCGATCCGGAACCACCTGAGTGATGAATCGATTGGTGTGGATAACAAATGATCACCCGATCGGTTTTGCCCTGCTGCCGTTTTCAGGTTTTGTAAAACTTTTGTAAAACCCCTGAATTTCCTTGAATTTGCCCCCATTTCCTACCGATAATTACTTCCTAAAGAGCCATTTGGTCCGACCAAGCGATTCGATTCGGCCTAAATATTAAGACACGCGATTACGTCCCTAGGCATTCAAAATAGTTAGGTGCGTTGCGCCGTGCGGTGTGAGCGCATCGATTGAATTTCAGGGAGGCGAGGTGTATCCGGATGCAGTTTCCAAAGTTAAAAATTGGCGAGTTGGTCAGCAACGTGCCGATTGTTCAGGGCGGTATGGGTGTCGGCATTTCTTTATCAAAATTGGCCTCTGCAGTGGCCAATGAGGGCGGCATAGGGGTGATTGCAGCTGCTATGGCGGGTATCGGCGAACCGGATATCAGCACCGATAGCACGCGGGCCAATATGCGGGCCTTGGAGCGCGAAATTCGCAAAGCCAAAGAATTGACCAAGGGCATTCTCGGTGTCAATATCATGGTAGCGCTGACCGATTTTAAAGATCTGGTTAAAACGGCACTGCGCGAAAAGATTGATATCATTTTTTCAGGGGCCGGACTGCCCCTGGATCTTCCCAGCTATTTGAAAAAGGGGATGCACACAAAACTGGTACCGATCGTATCATCAGGGCGGGCGGCCAAAATCATATGTCAGAAGTGGTATGCCAAGTTCAATTATTTACCGGATGCGTATGTGGTGGAAGGACCTGAAGCGGGCGGGCATCTGGGATTTAAAGCAGAGCAACTGGATGATCCCAATTTTGCATTGCATCGCTTGATCAAAGATGTGTTTGATGCGCTAAAGCCTTTCGAACGCAAGCACCACACCAGCATTCCCGTCATTGCCGCCGGAGGTGTATACACCGGCAGCGATATTCGTAATTTCTTAGAGCTGGGAGCTGCAGGTGTACAGATGGGAACCCGGTTTGTCGCCACCCATGAATGCGATGCACATGAGGGATTCAAACAGGCTTATATCAATTCCACAGAGGAAGATATGGTCGTGATTAAAAGTCCTGTAGGGCTTCCGGGTCGTGCAGTTCAAAACAAATTTATAATGGAGGTGAACAACGGCAAGAAAAAACCGTTTCGCTGCCCGTATCATTGCATCAAAACTTGCGATCATACCAAAAGTCCCTACTGTATTGCTTTGGCGCTATCTTGTGCTAAAAAAGGCAAACTTAAAAATGGTTTTGCATTTGCCGGTAAAAATGCCTATCGCGTCAATAAAATCGTATCTGTGAAAGAGCTCATTCAATCGTTGCGATATGAGTTCGCAGCCGCCTGTTAATGGCACCATTTTCATAAAAAAGCTGATTATTGGAACAATGCTAAGATCTTTGCCTTCCCAACTTCGAGGCGTAGTGGGGATTCTTCTCTACGCATTCAATACCATTTTCTGGTGTCTGCCGCTTTTCTGTGTCGCTCTTTGTAAACTGATGATCCCCATTGGAAGGTTTCGTACGTTTTGTAATCAGGTCCTCAATTTTATCGCCAATGCCTGGATTGGTGTCAACAACGCCAACCAGTTGCTGATCAGCAACATCAACTGGGATGTCAGTGGTATTGGTGATTTAAAGCGCGATAATTGGTACATGGTACTGGCAAACCACCAGTCCTGGGTGGACATCCTGGTGCTTCAGAAGATATTTCACCGCCGCATTCCGTTGCTCAAATTTTTTTTGAAAAAGGAGTTGATTTGGGTGCCCTTTTTGGGTCTGGCTTGGTGGGCCCTCGATTTCCCATTTATTAAGCGCTATTCGAAAAGCTTTCTTGAAAAGCATCCGCATTTAACCGGCGTGGATTTTGAAACCACCCGCAGAGCCTGTCGCAAGTTTCAATCCATTCCGATATCGGTAATGAACTTTGTGGAAGGCACCCGTTTCAGCACCACCAAGCATCATCATCAACATTCACCCTACAAGCATTTGCTCAAAGCCAAAGCCGGGGGACTGGCCTTTGTAATGTCCGCGATGGGGGAGCAGATGCACCGATTACTGGACGTCACCATTGTCTACCCCAACGGGATTAAAAGCTTTTGGGACTACCTCTGCGGGCGCATCAGTGAGATCAGGGTGCGCGTAAAGGTGTTGCCGATCGGTCCGGA
>JASJAZ010000019.1 GCA_030066785.1 Desulfobacterales bacterium
TTGAGCTTGACCAACTCGCCTCTACATTCATTCTGACCGACTCTCGAACCGATTCTGCCAAATCTGAACTCTTTTGCAATACCTAAATCTGCTCTCGATGTTACACATCAAACACACTTCAACATCAGCTTGCAAGTCATTCGCCGATGCCTTGGTCGACTAATTCACCTTTAACAAGTTGCAACCTAAATTTTTAAGGGTGTTTTATGACACCTTTACATTTTTTCCCAACATCTAAGCAAAGTGAGAAGGATGCTCGATGGCAGGCAACCAACTTGGCTGTAAAAAAGTTAATTTATCTTAATCAAGACAAGTTAAGCAAGGCGATGGCAATTGCGGACGCAATTTGCAGGCAACTAAAGTCTATTTTTCCGCTCTTGGATGAATTGGTCCGCGTTGCCTGCCCATGGTGCCCCGAACAGTGCTGCATCGTGAACAAGGTTTGGATCGATTTTCAAGATCTACTTTTTTGGCACCTAATCGATCAACCAATTCCTGTGGGACAACTAAATTGTGGTGACAAAGCCGCCTGCCGGTATTTGAATCATCGGGGTTGTATACTGCCGCGCCTTATTCGACCTTGGGCCTGCACTCTTTATGTGTGCGCAACTCAAAATAAGTGCCTTGCTAAGATAGGGCCATTGGTTGAAAAACAATTGAAAACTACGATCCAATTAATCAAAGACCAAAGAATAGATATGGAAACGGAATTCATTAAAGCAATTTCAAAGACAAATGTGACCTGATATTTAAACGAAAGGATATCGAAAATGAAAATTTCTGCCTGGCGTGAAAAAATGGTTTTTTTGATGATTGGTATTTTATCTGTTTTGGCAATTCTTTTTTTGACTGCGGCAAATAATATACAACCGGTTGGCAAATATCAGATGGAGTGCGTTGTGCGAAATAATTTTACGGATGTCTATGTGATCGATACCACCACAGGTGTGGTGAAATGGGTCGATGATATGAATACCCCTTTTGAGAAAATGAAAGGCAAATAAATCAGGTGTCGGGATGTTTTAAGTATCAACGCATGTCATTCCGGACTTGATCCGGAATCCAATTCCTTTTAGGAGTCATCTCTGGATGCCGGTCTGCGCTGGCATGACAAAAGAAACTCCCCGACTGTTGAAATAAATATTAGAGTAAACAAAAGGGTACGGAATAAGAATTATTCCGTATCCCTTTGCGGAAAATATTAAGCTTCCAACTGATCCAGGAACTGGTCCACCGGCATTGTTTGCCCGATTAGCGGCAAGATCTTCTCTTCCACATAGCTCTGCTCCTCTGAAGAATTGGCCGCTGTTGCATTTTTAATGACAGTTACGTTGTAGCCTTTGTCGTAGGCTGTGCGGGCTGTGCTTTCTACACAAAAATTTGTCAGGAATCCACCAATAACCACATTTTTGATGTTGGCATCTTTAACAATTTGCTCCAGATCGGTATTATTAAAGCCACACAGAGTGCACTTGCCGGTTACGACCTTATCTTCCTGTTTGGGTTTCAACTCATCGATAATCTCAGCACCCCAGGTTCCCTCGCGAAAAGCATTTCCATCCGCCACTGCTTTGACAATGCCTGCCATGGCATGCTCGTTGAAATAGTTTTCGTTGAATAAAAATGGTGCGTGTACCACCAACGCACCCTTGGCGCGTGCCCCTTCGGCTAATTTGACGGCATTTGGAATGGTATCTTGCCGGTCGATCTCATTTTTAACGCCATCGTGCAGAATACCACCTTCTTTACAAAATTCGTTTTGAAACTCGATCAGAATGACAGCGGTTTCTTTGGCCTTCATTTTTAAACCTCCTTTCTTAATGCGAGGGTTACAGAAATGGTTGCATCCCAAAAAATTGATCCACTAAAAGTGCTAGGCGTTTAGTGTTACATGGATGCCAACCAGATTTAGTGACATTGTCCTGAACCATCGATTTCAATTTTATTGACTATCTGGGAAATGACAGATTAACGTTGACTCAATTCTCTATTTAAAATCGTAAATTTGAGGGAGCGGAAAAGTTTCAGAGCTCGATGAGAATGGTATAGCGAAATAAGGATTTGCCAGTCCTCGATCGTCCCAGCATCAAAATTCCGAGGGTATGTCAATACCATATATCTATACCACTAAAAGCAAGTCAAGCGTGTTTTGGGGTCATGTTTTTATTGTAAACCATTTACCAAATGAGATTAATTTTAGAAGAAAGAACCAACCATGATGGCAGAGGTTGCGGTTAAATATATAAGAATTTTAGTGTTTATAATTTATTTGCAATTGTTGCCCGTTTCATGATTATAGTGCCAAATGCCCTTAATCCATCAAACACCTTTACCCAAAAGGTGACCGCATTTAAACCACCTTGCAAAATTAGAATTAATAATTGTATTATTATCAATAGGTTAAATTCTTTTTTGGCGATAATGGGTTCACCTAAAAGTATTTAAATATTCCATACCAGCGCCCCATTTTTTTCTTGACTAAATGACAATGTAGCTAATATATAGCTAATGAAAATTCTTGTCGCCGGCAATATTCTATTCTTGAACCAATGCATGAAAACTCATGGCACCCAGTAAAGCATCGCCTGCTTTTATGAACGACGCAAGCCGGATTAAAAAAATAAATAACGGACCCATAATCAGTAAATATGTAAAGAGGAGGTTGCATGACCCAATTGAATAAAATCGGCGTGATCGGCGCTGGCAATATGGGAAGCGGTATTGCCCAAAAATTGGCCCAAGAAGGCCTTAATGTGGTCATGATTGATATCAAAGATGAATTTGTGGCGCGCGGTCTTAGCACCATTAAAAATCTCTTACAAGAAGCGGTTGAGCGTAAAATATTTAAACCCGATCAAGTCGATCAGATTCTTTCCCGAATAGAAGGCACCACCGATTTTAATGCGGTGGCCGATGCCGATGTAGTTATCGAGGCGGTATTTGAAGACAAAGCCGTCAAATCCGATCTTTTTCAAAAACTGGATGCTATTTGTGAAAATAAAACCATTTTAGCCACCAATACTTCCAGTTTTTATGTCCGGGAATTCGCCCAGCAAACCAAACGACCAGACCGTTTTGTGGGCCTACACTACTTCTACCATCCAGCCAAAAACCGTTTGTTGGAGGTCATCCCCCACGACGGCACCAGCACCGACACTATCGAAAAATCGATGCTGATTTCCAAACTTCACAGCAAAACCGCCATATTGGTCAAAGATGCGCCCGGATTTGCCGTTAACCGCTTTTTTGTGCCGTTCCTAAATGAGGCTGCGCGCATGTTGGAAGAAAACCTGGCCAACATCCCAACCATTGAAGAAGCATCCAAGCGTGCTTTCAGTATCGGGATGGGCGCCTTTCAACTAATGAATGTCACCGGAATCCCAATTGCTTTGCATGCCGCTACCACGCTGGGCAACGAATTGGGTGCTTTTTATGCACCGGCCAAGATTTTGGAAAGCCAGGTTGACAAAGCTGAAAACTGGGATCTTACCGGCGATGTCGATGAAACCAAGATGGATACGATTATCGACCGCTTTTGGGGCGTGTGTCTGGGTGTGGCCGCAGCGCTGGTGGATGAAGGCGTGGCCAGTATCGAGGACACCGATCGCGGCGCTAAAATTGGGCTCAGGTGGATTCGCGGTCCTTTTGAAATTATGAATAAGATCGGAATCGAACGCACCTATACCGTGGTTGAAGCCATGACCCAAAGATATCCGGATTTTAAAATGCCGGCTATTTTGAACAAACAAAAAGAACTGGCCCAGCCGTTTACATTTCAGTTTGTCGACTTAGCCGTCAAAGGCGACATAGCCTATATCACCCTTAACCGCCCCGAAGCCATGAACGCCTTGAATGAGGAGGTTTTTGCTCAGCTGGCTGATCAATTCGAACGGGCCGAAAAGAATCAAGCTGTTAAAGCGATTGTTTTTCAGGGTGCCGGCAAGGCATTTGTGGCCGGTGCGGATATCCGCTATTTTGTGCAAAAAATTAAATCAGGGCAAATACCCGATATTGTCGCTTTTACCCGCCGCGGCCATGAATTGCTGCAACGCATCGAAAATTCAGACAAATTAACCATCGCCCTGCTGGACGGATTATCACTCGGTGGCGGCTCGGAACTGGCCCTGGCTTGCCAGGCAATTATTGCGACGCCGGCCGGTTCCTTGGCATTTCCGGAAACCGGCATCGGTATCTATCCGGGCCTGGGCGGTATGCTGCGGTGCGCACTGCAGGTGGGCCCAGAGCTTGCCAAATATTACGTCTTTACCGGTGCGCCGATCAGCGCCACCGACGCCCTTGATTTGGGCATTGCGGTAAACGTGGTGGCGCCGTCGGCAGTATCGGCTGCCATCGACGAACTGGTTGCCGCTGGAAAACCCGATAAATATCGCCCGAGAACCATCCCGGATCGCTTTCAAGCATATGTCAGCATTGGTTCACCGGAAAACGTCGCTAACTTGATCAAGGGACAAGCCCTTGAAGGCGTGGATGCGGGGCTGGCTGGTAAAATCAGCAAGATCGTTGGCTATAAAGCGCCTTTGGCGATTCAGATGAGCAATGAAATTATCGATCAGCAAATCGGAAAATCGATTCCGGATGCGGCTGAAATTGAACTGGAACGGCTGTCGGATATATTTGCAACTGCTGATGCGTTAGAAGGATTATCATCACTGGGGCGCAGGCGACCGGAATATAAAGGTGCCTGATTGTCTCAATGGGGTGCTTGGCATTAAATTCAGAAGCGTTCGATACGATATCTTACTTGCACGATTCCCATCGTCGTTATGTGCCAAAAGTTGCAGCGCATTCAACATTACAATGTAACTAGTTAACATCAGAGTGAAATCTGGCACTTGACACAGCTATAAAATAGCTATAAAAGAAACATTACCAGTTCCTAACTTTTTTTCGTTGTAAACCCAGCAAAAACACCTTAGTGGTTTTTGTTGGTTTAAAGAATAGAGCGAGCGCCCGCTCGATCATCGCAACACATCACATTGGTTGCTGCTATTTATGGAAAAATCGTTGGATCAGATCAAAAAGCCATCCTCCACCAAAAACCCCTATCCCAGTATTGCTATTCAAGGTCCCCGGGCCGCTACCAAAGATGCGAATCTCGCCCAACAAAAGCATCAGAAAATTATCGATGGCGCCTGTCAAAAATTTTTTAAAAAAGGTTACCACAAAACCACTATTCGAGAAATTGCTGAAGCTTCCGGCATGTCCATGGGCCAATTGTATCATTATATCTCTTCCAAGGATGATGTTCTGTTTCTAATTTACCAACACATGCAGAGGGTGTGGCACAACCATTTAATCCAATCGGGCATTGACGACATTAGCGGTCCCCAGGAGCGTCTGAACAAGGCCTTATACTATACGCTGGAATTCATGATTGAAAATAAGGATTTGATCCTTTTTATTTATACTGAGACCAAATATTTGGAGAAAAATCACCTGCACGTGGTTTTAGAGATGGATGATAAAGCGGTTGTGGGCTTTTGGTATAAACTGCTAAAGGAGGCCCATATCGAATTGCCCGATGACGCTCACGTTGATTTTTTTGCCAACCTTTTATCTTACCTCATGGTCTTTTTCCCTTTGAGAGGCTGGCATTTAAAAGGCCAAGTTGAACCCCAGCACCTTGACTGGTTGGTCGGTTTTATCCGGCGCGGGTTGGGGGTAGCGACGAAGCAGGGCGCCGCCTGATGACAAATGCAAAAACGATATGATCGCGTCTAATCACAAACACTAATAACAAGGAAAAAACTATGCACAAATTACTGAAACAAGACATCGGTGAAAAAATGATGCTTTTGGGCAACGAGGCCATTGCCCGCGGGGCAATCGAAGCAGGATTGGCTTTTGCGGCGACCTACCCCGGCACCCCTTCATCAGAATTATCGCTAAACTTATTTCAAATCTCCCAGGAAAGTGATCTCTATTTCGAATACAGCACCAATGAAAAGGTTGCTTTGGAAGTCGCCGCCGCCGCCGCCAATTCGGGAGTTCGCAGTATGGCCATTATGAAACATGTCGGTGTTAACGTGGCGGCCGATGCTCTCATGACATTGGCCTATGTCGGCGTCACCGGCGGTATGGTGGTTTTATCGGCTGATGATCCTTTCATGTTTTCCAGTCAGAACGAACAGGATAATCGCTACTATGCCAAGCTCTCAGGATTACCGATGATGGAGCCATCTTCGGTTGAAGAGGCTAAAGAGATGGTCGCAAAGGCTTTTGAGGTCTCGGAAGCACTAAATGAACCGGTCATATTGCGCACGACCACTCGTATTAATCACTCTACTGCCCCGGTGACCTTGGGCGAAATCAAGCCGCGGGTTACCCAGGGCATTTTTGAAAAAGATCCTTTTAGCAAAGTCACCGTTCCGGCTGTTTCCCGTAATTTGCATGTCAAACTACTGGAAAACATTGATAAGGCCAAGGCGCTGGCTGAAAAATCAGAGTATAACTTTATTGAAGGCACCGGTTCCGGTGGCATTATCTGCAACGGCGTTAGCTATAATTATGTGGCGGACGCTGTCAAAGACTTAAACGCCGCCAAAAACATCAAAATATTGCGTATCGGTTTTTCATATCCGCTGCCGGAACAAATGATAAAAAATTTTCTCAAAGACTGCGATCAAGTACTGATTGTGGAAGAGGGCGAGCCGTATATGGAAGAGGCGGTTAAGGCCTTTGCCCAAGAAGCCGGCTTGATGCTTCCCATCAATGGCAAGAAAAAGGACTTATTTTCAAGACTATATGAATATAATCCGGGAATTGTCCGGCAAAACATTGCCACCTATTTCGGTATCGATTCGACCCCAGCGGCCATCCCGGATATGTCTGACGTTCCGGATGTTCCCATGCGGCCGCCCAACCTATGTGCAGGATGTTCTCACCGTGCTACTTTTTACGCTGTTAAAAAGGCGGCTGAGGGTTTGGATACCATTTACCCGACCGATATCGGCTGTTATACATTGGGTTTTCTGCCGCCGTTATCCATGGCTGATTTCTTAATTTGCATGGGCTCCTCCGTCGGCACCTCCTGCGGTTTTTCCAAAGTTAACACCAACAAAGTCGTATCGTTTATCGGTGATTCCACCTTTTTTCACTCCGGCATCCCCGGCTTGGTAAATGCTGTATTCAACAACCACAACTTCACCTTGGTGATCTTGGATAACGGCACCACCGCCATGACCGGACATCAACCGCATCCCGGAGTGAATATGGATGATTTCAACCTGAAAGACTACAAACAGGTGTCGATCGAAAAGCTGGTGCGCGCCATCGGCGTTGAACATGTCACCTTGGTAAAACCTTACAAGGTTAAAAAAAGCATTCAGGCCATCAAAGAAGCTCTCGAATATCAGGGCGTTTCGGTGATTATTTCCGAAGAAATGTGCACCCTTTACGCTAAAGGGCTCAAACGGCTCAAGCAGCGCCCCTTTTATATCAGTGATAAATGCACCAATCATCGCGAGTGCGTCAATGAACTGGCTTGCCCGGCATTTTTCATCGAGGGCACAAAAGTGAATATCGACGCCGATCAGTGCGTCGGCTGCGCTATATGCGCCCAAATCTGCCCAGAAAATGCCATTTTACCGGTGAAGGCTAAAGCGTAGGCATAATCAAAAACCCACTGCAACAGGAACAAAAACTAATGGATACTAAACGACTGATTATTGTAGCAGTAGGCGGTCAGGGTAACCTGCTGGCCTCCAGCGTTCTTGGAGAGGCGGCCTTGGTTGCCGGTGTACCGGTTCGTATGAGTGAAATTCATGGCATGGCCCAGCGGGGTGGCGTGGTGGAATCGGCGATAGTCTTTGGCGAAGCCAAGTCAACCATAATAGCCGATGGCGAGGCCGACGTACTGCTGGGGTTCGAGCCCTCGGAAACGCTGCGCGCGTTAAACAAGTGCCATGCGGGTACGGTGGTCATTACCAATACCGCACCGCTGCCACCATTTACCGTGGCAATTGGCAAAGGCGTTTACCCGGACCTTGACCAATTGCAGGATCTGATTCAGTCTAAAACCGAACGTTTAATTGCCTTGGATGCTGTGGCCCTGGCCAAAGAAGCTGGCAATGTATTGGCCGTCAATATGGTCTTGCTCGGATCTTTGATTCAGATCGGCATTTTGCCGTTTTCAGCCGACGATGTCAAAACCGCCATGCAGAACAAGACCAAAAAGGCTTTTCTGGCCTCGAATCTGAAAGCCTTTGATTTGGGTTACCAGGCAGCGGCCGGATAACAGCTGGAATCCGGAGAAACAACGACGCGAATGGTAAAAACGCATTACCATTGTGAGAGACCGCAAACATTGATTAAATTGCCCAACAAGTTGCGCACCTTTAAAAACGTAGCTGAACAAGGGTAAACGGACCGGTAATGGCCCCTTTACTGGTGAGGATTTATTTCGAAAAGGAGGAATGCAATGCCTTGGAATGAAGAATTTGAATGTATGCCGGTGGGAAAACTTCAAAAATTTCAGCTGGAAAAACTCAAAGAAACCGCCGCGTGGGTATATGCCAAAATTCCCTTTTACAAGCAAAAATTTGATGAACAAGGTATCACACCGGATGACATCAAGAATTT
The DNA here is from genome assembly GCA_030066785.1 of Desulfobacterales bacterium. Lineage (GTDB taxonomy): Bacteria > Desulfobacterota > Desulfobacteria > Desulfobacterales > JASJAZ01 > JASJAZ01. Next base: position 8,602 of record JASJAZ010000019.1, read on the forward strand.
AGAAGATGTGGCCAAATTGCCAATGACGGTAAAAAATGATTTACGCGACAATTATCCTTTCGGCCTCTGTGCCGTACCGCTGAAAGAAGTCGTCAGGGTGCATGCATCATCAGGAACCACCGGTAAACCGATAACGGGACCATACACCAAAGAAGATTTAGCACAATGGACCGAATGCATGTGCCGCAATATATGGGCGGCCGGTATCCGAAAAGAGGATGTTGTTCAAAATGCATACGGGCATGGCCTGTTTACCGGCGGCTTAGGATTCCATCAAGCCGTCACAGCCATGGACTGTACGGTTGTGCCCACCAGTGCCGGCATGACCGAACGCCAAATCACACTGTTGCAGGATTTCGGCTCCAACGTATTGTTTTGCACCCCTTCATACGCCCTTACCATCGCTGAGCGGGCCGAGGAAATGAAAGTCGATATTCGTTCCTTGCCCGTGCGGGTAGGTGTATTTGGTGCTGAACCCTGGACCGTCCAAATGCGACAAGAAATCGAAGAGCGAATGGGCATCAAAGCCCAGGAAGCTTACGGACTAACGGAGCTGTGCGGACCGGGGGTAGCCTATGATGCGGCTGATCAAAACGGACTTTACATCAATGAGGATCATTTTTTGGCAGAAGTCGTCGATCCCCAAACTCTGGAGCCGTTGCCGCTGGGCGAAAAAGGCGAACTCATCTTCACGTCTCTGCAGCGGCGCGCTATGCCAATGATCCGCTACCGAACCAAGGATATTACCCGCCTGTGGCGTGAACCCGGTCACAATGGACGAACCTTTGTGCGCATGGACAAAATTTACGGCCGCTCCGATGACATGCTGATTATCAGCGGTGTTAACGTCTTCCCATCACAAATTGAAGCGCTGCTGCTTGAAATCGAAGAAGTTGAACCCCAATATCGCCTGATCGTCCGAAAAAAAGGTTATCTGGATCAACTGATCGTTCAGGTAGAGGGTAAAAGCGAGGTTTACGAAGCCGGCGATAAGCGCCGTTACGAAATCGAGGGCAAAATCGCCGCTCACATCAAAGGAATGCTGGGAATCAGCGTTGAAGTTGAACTGGTGGAAGCCAAGTTTATAGCGCGCAGTGAGGGCAAGGCATTGCGCGTAGTAGATGAACGCCCTAAACAATTGCGCTAATACCGTGCATTAAACCTATTCGGCTATTTTTTGCCGCTATAACCAAGGGGGGTACCAATGAGCAATCAGGTAACTTTTTCGCCCCGCAGTTTTGCTGTGGTGGGAGCAGGGCCGGTGGGATGCATCGTAGCGGCTTTTCTAGCTAAAGGCGGCTATGAGGTAACGTTATGTGACGTTCTCCCATCTCTGCTGAAACCAGCTTTGGACCCTGGTATTATCATTGAGGGCGCTGAAAGCCTTCAAGAAAAGGTAACGCGCACCTGCACCACTATTGACGAGTTGGCCCAATACAAACCGGATGTTATCTTCATTACGGTTAAGGCCAATGCGCTGCCATTGATTGCTTCCGCGATTGAAGGATTTCAACGCGAAGGTATGTATGTCATCAGCTGGCAAAATGGCATCGATACTGAACTTGAACTGGCTAAAGTTTTGCGTCGCGACAGTATTATGCGGGCGGTCGTGAATTATGGTTGCGGGCTTGCAGGACCGGCCCATGTAAAAATGCCGTTTCACCATCCACCGCACTATATCCAAGAGCTTGAGGCTGAAGCAGCACCAGCCGCCATGGCGATTGCCGAAGCGCTGACAAATTGTGGTCTAACGACTGCCCATACCGACCAAATTATCTCCATGGTTTGGCGCAAGGGCGTTCTGAACGCATGCATGAACCCGGTATGTGCGGTCACTGGTCTCACCATGGCACAATCGATGACCGACCCGATTGTATTCAATATTGTTGATTCGCTGGTCAAGGAATGTATTCAGGTGGCCCGCTCCAACGAGATCAATCTTGGATGGGAATTCTATCCCCATGCCATCGAGTACATGAGCAACGCCGGCGACCATAAACCATCGATGCTGATGGATATTGAAAACAACCGTCGCACAGAAATCGATTATATCAACGGGAAATTCGTCGCCTACGGCAAACAGGCCGGCATTGCTACGCCTTACAATATCACTCTGCTCTCACTGGTTAAAGGCTTGGAGTCCAAACAGGAATCCGGTTAGACCGCGATCGGTTAACGTGTAGTCTACCCGAATCAATCAGAAAAGAATGATGGCAAACCAATCGATCTATGCAGGCCTTGATATGGGCGCCTCACGAACCAAAGTCGCACTGCTTGACGCTTCCCGTAAATTCATAGGGCGGGCCGTAGCAAAATCAGGTACCGACTTTGCAGCCACCGCGCAGCGATTACTTGAAAAAGCGCTTGACATGGCGGGGGCTCGCAAGTCCGACATCGCGTGCGCCACCGCCACCGGCTACGGGCGTAAAAATGTCGGTTTCATTACTTCGGATGCCAAAACCGAAATCAGTTGTCATGCGCGCGGATGCTATCATTATTTCCCTGAAGCTATTTCAATTATTGATATCGGCGGGCAAGATAACAAAGTCATCAAACTGGATGCCAAGGGTCAGCGCACCAATTTTAAAATGAATCGCAAATGTGCGGCCGGCACCGGGGCTTTTCTGGAAGAAATGTCGCTGCGATTGGATATTCCGCTTGAGGACATGAACGGTTTGGCCATGCAGTCTGAAAATATGGTCAAACTCGGCAGCTTCTGTACGGTTTTCTCAGCTACCGAAGTGTTGGAAAACATCCGCATGGGCAAAAAGGTTCCTGACATCGTCAAAGGTCTGTTCTACTCGGTGATTCGAAGAGTGCTGGAAATGGATCTACTGTCCGAACAAGTGGTTATGACCGGCGGGGTTGTCGCCCATAATCCCTATCTGGTGGATATGGCGGCTGAAATTATCGGCCATGACATCCTGGTTCCCGATTATCCCCAATTTACGGGCGCAATCGGTGCGGCGCTGTATGCCATGCAGAACCGCTCGCGACAAGGTAGCTAAATACCGGCCTGAATGATGAAACCCTCGCGGGAACCACGCACTCAGCCAGATAAACCAATCTTGTTAATCCAATGGAGGCATTATCATGAGCGAAGAAAAAAAAGTCGTTATAAAAAGATTAAAGTCCGCCCAAACCATGGGGCAATTCATGGTCGATTATTATCGTGAACTGGATCAGGCCGCCAAGGCTGGCAAGCCGAAAATTGCATGGTGCACCAGTGTGGGACCGGCTGAAATTTTAAGAGCCCTGGGTTTTCTGATCTACTTTCCGGAAACCCATTCGGCCATGTTGGGAACATCGCGTATGGCCACCGAACTCATCCCAGTTGCCAATGCCATCGGATACTCGCCCGATATATGTTCCTATCTTACCGCTGATATCGGCGCTTTTTGCAAAGGCGTTTCCCCTTTGCAGAAAGCATTTAAAATCGATAGCGTGCCCAAGCCGGATGTACTGGTGTACAATACCAACCAGTGCCGTGATGTACAGGACTGGTTTACCTGGTACAGCGAAAAATTTAATGTGCCGGTGGTCGGGATTCATACTTATCGCGGCGTTGGCGAGGTTACCGATGCGCACCTCGATTCAATTTCCAAACAGTTCGAAAACCTGGTGGCACCCCTGGAAGATGTGGCCGACCGCAAATTGGATATGGATGAATTCAAACAGATTGTCGCCCTGTCACGGGAGTGTTCCGACCTCTGGGATCAATGCTTGGCCAAGGCCGCCGCGATGCCGTCGCCGCTTACCTTTTTTGACGGTTGCACCTTGATGGGGCCGGCAGTGGTTGGTCGCGGTACACAAAAAGCAATCGACGCCTATAAAATTTTACTAGGGGAACTGGAAGAGCGTGTGGGTAGCCACGATGGGGCCCTGGAAGATGAACAGTTTCGCATTTACTGGGATGGTATGCCGGTGTGGGGCCGATTGGGAGTGCACTCAAAAATGTTTGCAGGTCTCAATGCCAATGTGATTGCTTCCACTTACTGCAGCAGCTGGATTTTTTCCGCTCTGGATCCAAATGATCCCTTTACCAGTATGGCCCGGGCATACACAGAATTGTTCATTGTCAGATCCGATGACTACAAGGAAGAATATATCCGTAATAAACTCGACTTCTTCAAATGTGACGGCATTATTTACCATAACGCCAAAACCTGTCCCAACAATACCAATTGTCTTTACGGGATGCCCCAGCGACTGGAACAAGATACGGGTATTCCCAGCCTAATTATTGACGGTGACTTAAACGATTTGCGGTTGCTGTCAGATGAACAAACCAAAACCAACGTAGAAGCATTTATTGAACAGCTTGAGGAGCGCAAGTAGCCCCTTTCAGAAATGTACAAAGAAATATCGGCATACGATTCGTAAACCAGTGCATCGCTGCTTGCGTTCAATTTTCAGTATCGAAACAAAAGGAGGCCACACATGCTAGAGTCGTTATTCAGGCCTAAATCGGTTGCGGTTATCGGCGCGTCAACCAAAGAGCTTTCCATCGGCAACCGAATTCTTAAAAATTTACAAGATTTTGAATTCAAAGGGCCGATTTATCCGATCAATCCCAAAGCGGATGAAGTCAGGGGTATCAAAGCTTACAAATCGATTATGGAAGTTCCGGATGGCATCGATGTCGTGCACATGGTGATTCCGGCCAAATTCGTACCCCAGGCCATGGCGGATTGCGGACAAAAGGGGGTTAAAAATGTCATCATTAACTCCGGCGGATTCTCGGAAACCGGTCCGGAAGGCGAGGCCATTGAAACTGATTTTTTAGAACAAGCTCGCCAATACGGCATTCGGGTCTTTGGGCCCAACTGTCAAGGAATCATCAACTCCGATCCGGATATCCGGGCCTATTGCAATTTCACCTTTACGAAACCGGATGTCGGCTTTATTTCCATTGTTGCCCTTAGCGGAGGAGTAGCGGAAGTTATCCATCAGGGATTTTCGCAAATGGGCGTGGGCACCCGCATTTATGCTTCGAACGGCAATGCCTGTGATGTAACCATACCGGAAATCATTGCGTATTTGGGCAACGATGACGGCACGCGGGTTATTGTTACGTATGTGGAAGGGCTGCGCGACCCGGAACGTTTTATGCAGGTGGCGACCGCGGTGGCGGCTAAAAAACCGGTGCTGGCCATGAAGGCCGGCCGCACGCAAGAGGGTGCCAAGGCCGCTGCATCGCACACCGGTGGTCTGGCCAAGGAAGATATCGCCACGGATCTGATCTTTAAAAAGGCCGGCATACTAAATTTCAGCGATGAAGGTGAACTTATCCAAGCTGCCGCCGCTTTTGCCACCCAGCCGATTCCAGCCGGCAACCGTGTGGGTATCATTACCAACACCGGCGGCCCTGCGGTAATTGCCACCGATATTTTGGTTGATGCCGGCTTGGAGCTACCACCTTTATCGGACAAAACCGCTAAAGTTTTGAAAGAAACGCTTTATCCGGAAGCATCGGTCAACAATCCCGTGGATGTTTTAGCCACCGGCACCGCCGCCCATTACCGCGCATGCATGGATGCCATGATGGTTGACGATAATTTCGACTGCGTATTTATCAATTTTGTTACACCCTTCTTTGTGGATACGGAAAGCATTGCCAAGGAAATCGCGGAAGTCAACAAGCAGCAACGCAAGCCGATGGTCTGTAATTTAATGACCGACCGCCGTCAGTGGACAGAAACCGTTCGGATTCTGCAAGACGCCGGCGTCCCCTGCTTTGCCCTGCCCGGTGAAGCGGCCCGCGCGATGGCCGCCTTGGTTAAGTATCATCGCATCCAAAAACGTGATAGCGGTACAGTTAAAAACTATCCGGAAATTGAAGCGCAACCGGCTATGGAAATCGTAAAAAACGCCTGTAAAGCCGGACGCAAAATGCTATCAGCAGAAGAAACCTACCAAATTTTGGATTTGTACGGTATTCCGGCGGCGGACTGGCGGTTGGTCAGCCATGTCGACGAAGCGGTAGCGGCCGCGGACACCATCGGTTATCCGGTGGTGATAAAAGCCGATGCCGAATCCATTGTGCACAAAAGTGATATGGGAGCCGTGGCTTTAAACCTCGCTGATGACAATGCGGTGCAGGCGGCCGTAAATGAGATGCAAGCAAACTTTTCCGCCGCGGAATTGCGTTTCTTTATCCAGAAATACCAACCAGGCGGACTGGAGGTTATTGTCGGCGCCAAAGCGGAAGAAGGACTCGGACATGCGCTTATGTTTGGTATGGGCGGAATCTATGTGGAAGTCCTGAAAGATGTGGTGTTTAATTTAACACCCGTTTCCGATGCCGAAGCCCGCGAAATGATAGCCTCCATCCGGATGGCACCGCTGCTCAAAGGCGTCCGGGGGCAAAAGGGCATCGATTGCGAGGCTGTCATTGATATGATTCAACGGATTTCCAAATTGGTTGGCGATCTGCCGCACATTCAAGAACTGGATCTGAATCCGGTGATGGCCTTTGAGGACCGGGTGGTTGTGGTGGACGCACGTATAGTACTTTGACTTAAATAGCAGCTGCCATTAGGAGATATTTTTTAGCATCGCAACGTAAAAATGCATCCTTATGATCTATGACTCACACAGGGGAGGAGGACATGGGATCCTGCTGGTTAAACCTGGGGCAAATTCTGAAAATTAACGCCAAAAAATTTCCCCAAACCATTGCCCTGAAAGATGCCGATCGGACATTCACTTATCCGGAGACCAATCGTCGCGTAAACAAATTGGCTCACAGCTTACGCGCACTTGGATTGTCCAAAGGCGATAAAGTGGCGGTATTGCTGGAAAACAGCATTGAAATTGTAGAGCTTTATCTGGCCACCGCTAAAACCGGCATCATTATTGTGCCAATCAATTTTCGGTTGGTTGGACGCGAAATTGAATATATCGCCAATAATTCCGACGCCCGCGCCTTTTTTGTACACGATGCCTTTGCAGATAATGTTGAGGCCGTAAAGGAGGATCTTGCCGGTATTCCCGCAGATCGATATGTGATCGTCGGCAATGCCCGGCAAGGCTATCTTGAATACGAAGACCTTATCAGCGATGCACCTGACAGTGAGCCGGATGCGGATGTTAAACCCGAAGACGCCTGGATTCTAATCTACACCTCCGGCACTACCGGCAAACCGAAAGGTGTTGTACGATCCCATGAATCTCATGTGGCCTTTTATCTCATCAACGCCATCGATTTTGGATTCAATGAAAAAGATATCTGTCTCAATATTATGCCGCTGTGCCATATTAATTCTACTTTTTTTACGTTTACGTTTCTCTACATCGGCGCTTCGGTTTACATTCATCCGGCCATGTCGTTTATGGCGGAAGAAATTTTAAAAATAATTGAGCAAGAAAAGATAACATTTATCTCTCTGATCCCCACCCATTATAACCTGATTTTAAATGCCCCCGATCATGCCAAAAAACGTCATGTTGGCTCTATCCGCAAACTGCTCTGTTCCTCTGCGCCGGTGCGTAAAAGCATGAAACTGGCAATCATGGACTTCTTTAAAGGCGTCCAATTGTATGAAGGTTACGGTTCTACGGAAGCCGGCATTGTCACCGTTTTGAAACCTGAAGATCAGATGCGCAAACTGGGTTCCATCGGGCATGAATCTTTAGGAACTGAATTTGTCAAAATTCTGGATCCAGAAGGAAACGTAGTTGACCCCGGCGAAGTCGGCGAACTCTTTTCTCGGGGGCCGATGCTGTTTGATGAATACTACAAGTTGCCTGAAAAAACCGCCGCTTCCTTTCAAAACGGCTGGTTTAGTGCCGGTGATATGGCGCGTCAGGATGAAGACGGTTTCTATGAAATTGTCGACCGCAAAGATAACATGATTATAACAGGCGGCGAAAACGTTTATCCCAGCGAGGTCGAAGAAGTCATCGGCAGTCATCCGGCCGTTTATGATGCTGCTGTTATTGGACTGCCGGACAGCAAATGGGGTGAACGGGTTGTGGCCGTGGTGGTGTTGAAGGATACCATTGATGCGCAAACGCTCATCAATGACTGCAAAGGCCAAATGGCCGGCTACAAAGTCCCGAAACAAATTATCATTATCAAAGACCATCAGATGCCCCGCACTCCCACGGGAAAAATACTTCACCGAAAACTGAGAGAGGACCATGGTGAATGATAAACGCTCCCTTCAAATTCTCTATGGCGAAAATACATAATACCCGTATGATCAATACAAACTTTTTTTAAGGAGGAAATGTCGATGTTGAGCAAAGCATTTATACCGTATGGAGGATACTACAGCACTCCGTTTGCCCGCTGGCAGGGAACCCTGGCCAATGAGAACGCGATTACTCTGGGTGCAGAAACATCGCAACGATGGTTAACCCAGAAAGCCTGGGATGCCAAAATGTTTGACTACCTCATTTTAGGCATCACGGTAGGACAACCTAAAATGTTTTATGGCGGTCCCTGGGCATCCGCCTTGATCGGCGCCATTGACACACCCGGTGTTTTAGTCAGTCAAGCTTGCTCAACTTCAACCACCGGCGTATTTCAGGCCGCAGTCGGCATCGAAACCGGCCTGTACGAAAATTGTTATACCCTATTTGTAGATCGCTGCTCCAATGGCCCCCACACAATCTGGCCGAATCCCCAAGGCCCTGGGGGACAGGTCATATCCGAAAACTGGGTAATGGACCACTTCAACTTAGACCCGTGGGGCGGCGTGGCCATGATTCAGACCGCTGAAAATGTGGCCAAGGAGGCCGGCGTTTCTCGCGAACAATGCGATGCCGTCAGCCTGCGCCGCTATGAGCAGTATCAAGATGCCCTGGCGGACGGGGGCGCCTTTCAAAAACGCTACATGTTTCCGGTAGAAGTCAAAATCTCCAGGAAGAAAACCGTTGCCCTCGAATCTGATGAAGGCGTAATGCCGACCACGCCTGAAGGTTTGGCCAAGCTACGACCCGTGTTGCCGGATGGCGTGATTACGTTTGGCTCTCAAACCCATCCAGCCGACGGTAATTGTGCAATTGTCGTAACGACTCAAAATAAAGCCAAAGAATTGTCCGCCGATGCAAACGTTGCCATTCAAGTGATTTCCTATGGCTATCATCGCACCAAGAAAGCGCATATGGCCATGGCCGTAGTACCGGCAGCGCAGATGGCACTTGAAAAAGCCGGCATTGCCGTTGAAGACTGTCACGTGATTAAAACCCACAATCCATTTGCCGCCAATGACGTGTACATGGCCGATCAGCTAAACATTGACGTTAACAGCTTTAATAATTACGGCAGCTCGCTCATTTTTGGGCATCCGCAGGCACCCACTGCCGGTCGTCTGATTATTGAAGGTATTGAAGAAAGCGTTATGAAAGGTGGCGGCTACATGCTTTTTACCGGATGTGCCGCCGGTGATACCGCCGGCGCGCTGCTGATAAAAATCGGATAGTTGTTTTAATTAAGCGTATAACCATACGATAGCAAAAGCCAGAAAGGACTATTTCGCATAGAGAAATAATGCCGATTCCGGGAAAATTGCTAACCACCGCCATGGCCGTGATGCCTCACACCGATGTATCTCAAGCGCTTAATGCCGCCCTGTCTTTGGACGTGCCCTTTTGGCCGCAATTGCCTAACTACAGCTATTATGAGGATATGTATGTTCAAGCCGCCGAGCATTTTCCCGGCATCTTACTTGATATTGATGCCAAAACGCTCAAGTTTTCCATTGAAAAATTTATGCAGGAATTTGAAGCGGCCATGGCCCATTTCGAAGAACCACATTATTTTGACATTAGCGAAACCTATTCGGTGGTTTATCATCGTTTTCTAGCTCTCGATCTCTCTGATCGACCGGCAATTCGCGGCCAGCTTGAAGGGCCGATTAGCTTTGGATTTAATATTATCGATCAAAATGATCGCCCGATTCTATTTGATGATACCGTGCGCCCTTTCATGCTCGAATTCATGGCCAAACGGATTAATGTACAATTGGAAAGGCTTCAAAAAAGAAACGCCAATGCATTCATGTTTGTCGACGAGCCTGGACTTCAATTTTTATTTTCGGCTATGGCGGGATATGGCGATGTAAAGGCCAAAGAAGATTTGGACCTGTTTTTTTCCATGGTAAACAGGCCCCGCGGCATTCATTTATGCGGCAATCCGGATTGGGATTTTCTGCTGAATCTGGACTTGGACGTACTGTCAATGGATATCTACACCAATGCTGAAATTTTTGCCGCCTATGCCACTTCGATCCATCGCTACCTTGATCGTGGCGGTGTCATCATATGGGGCATAGTGCCCACCGGTTTTGAAGCCTATGAAAAAGAAAACCTGGATACCTTGCACCGCCAGTTGGAAAGCGTTTGGGACGTTTTAACCCGAAAGGGAGCCGATCGGGATGTTATGCTGCAAAATAGTATGCTGTCACCGGCGACTTGCTGCCTGGTTAATCCGGATAAAGAAAAGACTGTGGAAAAGGCCTTTGAATCTGTCAGGCGTCTTTCCGAAAGGCTAAAAGAAGCATATAAAATAGATTGAAGCCGTAGAAAAAAATTAAATTATCGCATGCTACAACTGAAGATATTGCGCGATAATGGGAATCAACTCCTGAAAATCGGCGCTCATCTCTTTGCTGGTGCCATTTGATTCATCGCTGCCCGCAGTTACACCAAAGTGTCGGTGGATCCTAACACCTCTTTCGTGGCAGTACTGCTGCAAGGAAGCCTTGGTCATACTGCCGATTAAATAGCTGCCATTATTTGCCCCCCATTCAAAGTGCGGCCCATCGCCCCCACTGTCGCCCATCAAAATGACGTTTTCCCCCGGGATATTGAACCGCTTCACAATTGCTTGTGTGTGTGCGGCTTTATCCTGGATTTCGAATAGATCAAAGATCGTGGGCGGATCTGATTCGCAGGATTTAAATCGGATCATGGGATGGGCGGCCAATACCGGAATATTAGGCAGAAGGCCTTTGGCAAATACACGTTGAAAATAGCCCGTCATACCGGTCGTGTTGATCATAAATAAAATATGATGATTAGCGCACCAATCGATCAATACGGAAACACCAGGGTAAGTAACAAAGGATGCATCGAGATAAGCATCCATCTGCGCGGGTGTGATGGGCTCTGGAACGAGCTTTTCTAATTGATCCGCTGCATCGCTCAGTGAGAGCATGCTACTGGTATATTGCCTGAATACCTGCTGCAGATCCGCCGCCAGATGGGGGTAGCAAAACGAAATACAATCAAACGGACCACATGGCGCTAGACACTCATTCCAATCTGATGATAGGATCGCTTTATATTGCAAGCGCAATGGGTACACCTAAGGCATAATCATTTGCCAAACGGACATACTGCCGAACAAATGCCGCAATTATGTCCTTTGTGAAACTGATAATAGTGTTCTTTCTTCCAGGTATCGCATTTCAACACATCTAAAACCTGCTCGCGGGCAATTCCCGGTTCCCACGCCTCACCCGTCAGGGCGCCGGCAGGACATGCCTCAACGCAAATGTTACATTTGCCACAATGACTTTTAGCAACTGGCGTTGCACAGTTTAGGGGAAGATCAGTAAATACAGTGCCCAGACGAATCCAGGGCCCATGTTTACGGGTGACCAGTTGGCAGTTACGACCAACCCAGCCGAGTCCCCCGCGGGTGGCCGCGGTTTTGTGGGGAAAATCGCCTTTAATGCCAACGGGATCGGTTCGTTTGGAAGCTGCAAAGGTGCGGGCCTTAAAGCCCGCCTTAGTGATCAAATCGACCAATTTTGAGGCAAGGGCGTCGATCTTTGCGTTTACGCGGGCGTATTCTTCGGCATATATCTGATTCGGACCGTTTTTGATCCCGGCCATAATGTCGGGGTTCATATGCACTGCAAACGAAATGGCGCGATCAAAGCACTGACCATCCGTATCAGTCAATGCCGCTATATCGGCTAAATCTGCCAGTCCAAAAACCTCAACACCGTTTTCAACCAGAACCGCGCTGATTTGCTGATAGACCCGGTCGGCTTCTGATTTTCTATTCGCATTCATCGCTTGCTTGCGTTAGCCGCCACCGACCAGCAGCATGAATCGCACTCTGTCGCCGTTCTGCAAGCCACGTTGTGCATAGTCTTCCCGGGCCAGAAATCCCTCGTCATTGACCATCACTTGAATCACTGGGTCCAGATGATGACCTTCATCCAGTAATGCTGTGGCAACACCGGGACCGAATTGGTCTACCAAATGCTTCACCAACTCATTGATGGTGACGGCCTCTGCCTTCAAGGTGCTGGGAATTGAAATTTCTTTGGTTTTACCAATAATTTCTGAGGCCATCGGCAAACTTAAGAATTCGATGTGTATTTTCATTATGATGACCTCATCGATACCAATTCGTTTTTACGCAGCTTGAAAGATTTAAAGATCAAAACCGATGTTCTATTCATATATGCGAGGCAACTTGGGGATTGCTATAAAAAATCTGCCATTGCTCTGAAAAATTAGTCCGCCGGAGGCGGTTGCCGGGGATTTTTATCTTAGCATGAATTTCGCGTTGAGTTTTGGATCGTGGTTATCGCAGGTTATTTAATCGGTCATTTTGATAATTTCAACAATTATTCCAAAACCACTCGGGCAACCGGCGGGCTGTATGCCAGCTGACAACTACAAACGCGGTCGTCTGCGCCGCTCTTTGTTGACCAGTTCGAGCTTTTCAGCGACGGCATCTAAAATAAAGTCATCCACTAGAATACTTGTTTTCACACAGTGGTTGCTTATTCGCTCAAATAGAGCCCGAGGTAATTTTATTTTAACAATTTTAGTTTCCATCTCTTTTTCTGGTGTTGTCATCTTCATTCCCCGTGCACCGTTTTATACAAATTTTTAGAGTTTAAGAAAACTACCACACGCTATTTATCTTAAGTTTTGGGCTTTGTTGCTCGCTAAGGAATTTTAAGCTTCGATTCTATCAGGCATCGCCAAGTTATTGCTTTGATGTGCTTAAAATGCGTCCAACTCATTTTGGATTAATTTATGCTGCTGGGTGAATCTTTCCAACTGTGTATTCAGCCATTTGATGGTTTCCGGCATATCCTTTTGTAACTGTTTAATGTTGTTTAAATTAAAATACATCTTATTGACTTCGTCCTCAGACTTATTGCCAAGCAACCATTCGCCCAAAATTTCCTGCTTGTTATTTTTATAGTGGGTGTGGTTCTCTGAAAACTCTTTAATAATATCGTTCGCTTTATTAATCGCTTTTAGATACCGTTTAATCTCCTGTTGCAAAACATCTAACTGAGCTGCTAAATTTTGATAGTCTTTCTCTGACATGGAACGGTTAAACCAGATAGCGTATGTTATTAAGCTCTGCAAATATCGGTCGTGATTAAATATCAAGGTTAATGCTGAATTGATTCACCATTATCGATATTCAAATGCTGTTTTTTTAGAATTATAACATGATTTTAAGGCATTGTTTCAACTTTTTTCATAAACTGTTACTTTCATAGATGCAACCTGTTTGCTTTTTTCAGTTTTCAGCATATAATGTTGTTAACCAAATTGCAAAAACATTGGAGTTTGATCAAATGACAACAAAACTGAATAGCGTATTGAATGATATTGAATTGGAAAAACTATTTCCGGCAGAAAAAGCTGACCACTTTTTCGACGCCCTTTACGGAGATATTAGTGAAGGTGCGTATGATATCAAGCTGGCTTTTAGAGGCAGCAAAGACAACTCCATCGATTTGGCTTTTGAATTGCACCGCCGCAACGGTAAATGTCTGGCTTGCAACCTTACCTATGGACTTCCCGAAGTCTTTAAACGTCACCCGGTCATCAATATCAAAGGCATCGTTGAACAAATCGATGTACTATTAGCGGGCCAAGCAAACTGTGATGATTGGCAAATTGGCGCAACCGCTGAAATAACACCTGAACTTCATATCATTCCCTTTACGATCCATCTCAAATAACTTTTTTAGATCTTGTCATAACGTTTTCTCCAATGCCTATTTAGCAAAGCCCGCGGTGCAAACCCTCTTTTCCCTTGACAAGACTCGTAGCTATAATGTAGCCCGTAACTGATTCTTGGCGAATAATGGCATTTAGCAGAAAAGAAAATAAGCATTTAACCCGCATGGCCTTAAATTTAAATAATTGTATGCCACCGTTTCATCTCTTCGCAACAGCCGAAACCGTAACATCTAAATGATTTAAAGGAGATCACTTCCATGAATTTTAGTCTGACCAAGGAACAACAGGATATTATCAAAGCGGCGCGCAAGTTTGCTTTGGGCGAATTTACAGACCGCGCAATGGAGTTTGATCGGGAGGAAAAATTTGATCTCGATTTATGGCGCAAGGCGTGTGAATTGGGCTTTGTCGGCACCCATATCGGAGAGAAATACGGTGGGGCTGGTTACGGTTACTTTGAAGAGTGTCTGATAAATGAAGAATTCTGGGCGGTGGATCCGGGCATCGGCTCGGCGATTTTATCCACAACCTTCGGCGCTGTTCTGCTTGAATTATACGGAACCGATCAACAAAAAGAAACCGTGCTGCCCAAATTGGTTGAGGGTGAAGTCATCCTCGGCACCGCGATCACTGAACCGGATGCGGGCTGTGATGTTACCAGCGCCGTTACCACAGCAGTCAAAGACGGTGATGAGTGGATCCTCAACGGATCTAAGATGTTTATTACCAATGGAACAATCGCCAATTATATTCTGGTTTTTTGCCAGACCGATCCGGAAAACCCTTCACGCCACCAAAGGTTCAGTTTTATTCTGGTGCCCACGGACACGCCCGGCTATCTGGCCAACAAGCTGCATGGCAAACTAGGTATTCGGGCCTCTGATACGGCTGAAATAGCTCTCAAAGATGTGCGCGTGTCTTTTGAAAACCTTGTGGGTAAGGAAGGCCAGGGATTTTACGAGCTGATGGATTTTTTCAACCGCACCCGACTGCATGTCTGCGCCCAGGCCGTGGGACTGGCGCGAGGAGCACTGGAAGAATCGATTCACTATACCAAAGGCCGGCGACAATTTGAGCAAGCCATCGCTGATTTTCAAGTCACTCAATTTAAGATCGCGGAAATGGGAACCAAAATACGGGCTGCCCGCAATCTTTACTACGAAGCCGCCTGGAAGGCCGATCAAGGTAAACCGGATCATGCCCTGACCGCCATGGCCAAATGGTATACAGCCAAAGTGGCCATGGAGTGTGCGGACGAGGCCTTGCAAATGCATGGTGGCTATGGCTACATCGACGAGTACAAAGTTCAGCGTTTATACCGGGATGCGAAAATTCTGGAAATATACGAGGGCACCAAAGAAATCGAGAAAACAATCGTTGCCAAATCTCTTCTCAAATAAATGATACGTGAACTTTAAGCGGTTCGCTATTAGCGAGGCTTTCGTGTTATCTTCTAACCGTCAAACTTTGCAAGTTTCCCCGGCATAGACAGGGGTTTACCTGGATTGATTAGTTGTGACAGAAAAGGTATGACTTCCAAGATTATAAAGACGTGGTGCAATCTAGCCAGGCACTGCGATAGATTGCACGTCGTTTTGGGGTTTATTCGGAGTGGTCGCCAATAGCTCGGTGGTTATGATCCCGATAATGACGACAAACAGCAAAATAATAGCAATATATAGGGATTTATGTCTTAACATATACATAGTAGATTCTCCTGCTTACTTAGCTGATCGTAAAGCGTAGCATGGGATCGCTGTTTAAAAATAATCAGATAGGCGTTTAAGGTATCAAAGGTAACTGCAATTGTTCAGTGCGTGCCGATGGCCAATTAAGCGAGTAGTGATCATGGTTTAAAATATTGTCTATACGCTTCGTTGTCAAAAGGCCTATCAACATAAGATTTTCGCAAAACTAATTGTTTAAAGAGCTTTGCTACCGTCTAATACAAGTGTAGTATTTCTTTGTTCATTTGCAAGGGGCCGCTGCATAGATTTTCAAATTGAGACTTGAACCTTAAATAAGCGGTAATAAATATTAATGATTGCAGGGATCGCCCGACGGCCATGCCTTTTAAGCTCAGTATAACGTTTATGCCTATAGGCTAATTTGCTTTTAATGACTGGTGATATTCAGTATTTACACATTTTTAATATAGCCATCAGTTGGGGGCTTTTGATCCTCATCTGGCTGGTTCAAACCATCATTTACCCCGGATTCAAGCAAATACCTTCAAATGATTTTATCAGTTACCATCGCTGGTATGCCATCAGGATCTCCGTCGTTGTTCTTCCCTTAATGATTTGCGAAGTGGTTATCGGGATTGCCTGGCTTGTTTCAGCCAGCTACTCTTTTTTTTCACTGATGGCAGCTTGTTTGATCGTTATTATTTGGCTATCAACTTTTACATTGCAGGTGCCGATTCACAACGTACTTCAATCAGGCAAAGACGGTGAAAAAATTATGCGATTGGTAGCATCCAATTGGATTCGGACCACAGCGTGGAGTATAAAGGCGTTTATTGTGACAATTGCCGCGGTTAGAGAGTTGATATAGTTAATTTTTCCCTTATCAAATTACGGATTCGCTGCTTCTCCCCTACCCCTATATGACACATAAAAATACTACCTTGCTTAAACATGATTCATAGCCACACTAATGAAGTCAAGGTGCCTCATTAGCCTCGAGTGGAAAAATGGTTTGTGCCAAACTGATTTCGTTTGACAAGCACTTAACCACCTTCCCGTTACGAATAACGACAAAAAAATAGGTCCAACTTAAAAGATGGTGCAATTGTAATATGCAGATCAGTCACGCGGTTTTTGTTTACAGTTTTCTGAATGTGGAAATTACCACTAGGAAAGGATTCTAAGCAAATCAACTGACTTGGAAAGAAAATAAACGTTATAATCTGCTATCGTTATGCTCTGTATGAACGGTTACCGTGATTTGACTGATGAAGTATTAACAACAGTAAATCGAGCGGGAAGGGCTAATTATTTGGCTGTTCCGATATCGCTGACTGGTGGTTAGCCATTCCGGAAA
>JASJAZ010000143.1 GCA_030066785.1 Desulfobacterales bacterium
GCTGGTTCTGAAATTAGCGAATTACTCTGTTAAATCAACCCAAAACCCGCAAAGTTTTGCCCGGGAAACTGCATTGTAAGCCACGTCTGGTTTCCTTGATAGCATACCTACCGTTGGCAGTTTAAGGGGGTTGTTGAATTGCAGTGCTTGAATATCCAACACCCGGTAATTAACATTCATTCGTGACTCAGCTTTTGTGGTTCGAAATAGATTGGCTTGAACTCAAAATTTGTGCGTAAGCGCTTAAAATGATGACGGAAACAACATCCAAAGAAAAAATTTCGGTTATTTTTGCCGCTGCTTGCGCCTTGATGATGACCGCACATCTTCAGGGCGGCAAGACCGTGCGTGACGCCCTATTTCTGTACAATTTTGAGGTCATCCATCTTCCCAAGATCATGGTGATCGCCGCGGTACTGTCAGCCATAGCTGTAATAACTTTTGCGCGCATGCTTCCCAGATTTGGACCGGCCCGGTTTATCCCGCCCCTGTACATTTTAAGTGGTATTCTTTCAGTGGGTGAATGGGCAACAATTGTCTTCTGGCCCCATGTTGTCACCGTCGTGCTTTATCTACATGTCACCGTTATTGATTCCCTGCTTATCAGCGGTTTTTTTTCAATCATCAATGAACGCTACGATCCTTACAGTGCTAAAAAAGTTATCAGTCGGATGGTGATATTTACCGCCCTCGGAGGGTTGCTGGGCGCCGGAGCTGCCGGTATCATTGCAAAAATGATGGATACACGTGCCGTCATAGCGATGTTGGCAATTCTGCATATCCTTGCCGGTCTGGCCCTTTATGAGGTCACCCGCGACCAGGCTGTCAGCAAAAGCTCCTCAGCACCATCCAAAGGCTTGTTCACGATTGTCAAACAAAATACGTTGATTCAGCGCATGGCTCTTCTCATGCTGACCCTGGCCGTCACCATTAGCTTGTTGGATTATCTATTTAAAGCGACACTCCAGGTCTCCCTCTCAAAGAGCGAACTGGTAACCTTTTTTGCCTACTTTTACATCTGTATCGATGTCGGTTCATTGTTGCTGCAAACATTTGTCGGTAGTAAAGCATTGCGCTGGTTTGGGCTCGGCGGCACCATCATTGTATTGCCATTTAGTATTATGGTCGGGGGGCTGATCACTTTAGCTTTTCGCTCTCTGGTATCGGTTACGCTGCTGCGCGGCGGTGCCAGCTTGCTGACCAACTCTTTTTTTGGTCCGGGATTTGAGCTGCTCTTTACACCGATTTCTCCGGCTGAGAAACGTGCCACTAAAATTCTAATTGATGTGGGTGCCCACCGTTCGGGCAACATGTTAGGCGGTTTGATGATCATGGGCCTTTTGTTGCTTCCCGGTTCCCCGGGACGCTATATATTGCTCATCGTAATGGCTTTGGCGTGTGCCATGGCGCTGCTGATTTTTTTGCTGAATCGTGGGTATATCGCACAACTTGCACGCAACCTGCGTGACGGTACACTACAACCCGATGATATTGCAATAAAAGACACAACGACGCTGCGCACTATTACGGTGACGCAAACAAGCCTTGAACGCGATAAATTGCTGCAACAAATATCGCAACTTCGCAAAGCCAACAAGTCGTCCATCGTAGAAGGAACTACCAAACAAAATGATGCTACAACGCCCGCGCCGCTGCGGGATTCTTCAGACGAAGATAGCGAAATCAACGCCATTCAAGACCTGCGCAGCGGTGATGACGATCGTATTCGCCATGTTCTGGTCAACCAGACCATGACACCGGCTTTGCTGCCACATGTTCTGCCGCTGCTGCGCAACCCAAGGGTGCTGAAGGAAGCGCTAAATGCGATGCGGCCGTTGGCATCCATCGCGTCCGGGCAGTTGATCGATGTCCTGCTTGACCGTCGACAGCACCCTTTAATTCGGCGCCGGATTCCGTTGCTGCTGGGATTAGCCGATAATGAACTTGCCTTGCAGGGTCTCACGCTGGGGCTCCAGGATCAAGAACTGGATGTTCGTTTCCGCTGTGCCGAAGCAATGGGACGCATCAAAACCAACCATCCCCAGCTTTCCACTGACACTGAGGCAATTTGGCAGGTCATCAAACGAGAGATGGCTCACTTAAACCGTTCGGGCGCCAAGTCAAATCAGGGGGTGGCGCCGCTGCGTTATTTGTTCAGCCTTTTTGGCATCATTTTTGGCGCCAATGTCATGGATATCTGCTATGAGTCTTTGCAGGTAAAAGATCCAACCGTCCGGGGTACCGCATTGGAATATCTTGATAATCTGCTGCCTCAAAATATCCGCAGACCGTTGTGGCCGCTGATAGAGGCTGAACCCACCCGGCCGAAATCAGAGCGTTCCATGCAGGAAATTATGGAGGATCTGTTACAGGCCGGACGCACGCTTAAAAACAGGGATGAAATCCTTAATCTAAGCATGCAAGAACTCGAGAAACCCGATTAACCATTGCATTTGTATTGACCTTCAGATTTATAAGGATTGACCAATCGATTCGGCTGACACCTTATTGATCCATAGAAATTTTATAGCTAAAAAAGGAATAGCAACATCGCAACCATGAAAACAGCCCTCGGCCGCGCATCGATCGACACCACATTATCCGGGCAATACGGTCGGATTTTTCGCCATCTTGGCCTGCTGCTGATGTTTATTCTTATTCTGGCGACCGCAATTGTGCTCTATTTTGACAAAAAACAGGTTGAAAATCTTTCGCGTAAACTGATCAGCAGCACGGCCGAGACCATTGCCGAAAAAATCCTGTCATTTTTTGAAATAGCCGACAGCAACCTGCGAATCGCCATTGAACAGCTGCAATTGACCCCGCAACAAGACGACGAACTATTCAAAAGGCTTTTCTTTCGATTGTCACCTTTTCTTAATCAGCACCAAAACGCCAGCGGGATTATCGTTGCTGAAGTAGGTGCTGAAAACAAATACATGGGCATTTTAAAACCCAAACCGACAGAACCTGAATTCTTGTGCCGCATTCATTTTCCCCAAGAATGGGGTGTCGGCAAGGCGCGCCTTGAGCGTTGGAAAAACGGTGAAATGCTGGAGAGCTGGATCAGAAAAGACGATTTTGATCCCAGAACGCGTCCGTGGTACAAAGAAACATTGGCGGCCAAAGAAAATGAGATCATCACCACCAAGCCCTACCTATTTTATACCGTCAATAAACCCGGAATAACGATATCAACCCGCTGGAGCAAACGCGACACAGGCCGCCAATACATTACCGCCATCGACATGATGCTTTCAAATATATCGCAGTTTACCCAGACGATGCGGCCGACGCCCAATGGTATGGTGTTTGTCTTTACCCAAGACCTTCGTTTTGTGGGCCTTCCAGCTGATGAGCGTTTTTCGGGTGAAAACACCGTAAACGCCGCGCTGCTCAAGACGATCGATGATGTGAATATCCCCGGACTGCAAGCAGCTGTGGCCGAATGGAAACAGAGAGGGTCTACCAACCTTTCCTTTCCCTTTAAGGTTGGCGAACAAAATTGGTGGGCCGGCTTTGAGTGGAATGAAGACCACCCTGAGCATATGCGCTTTTGGACCGGTATTTTGGTACCGGAATCCGATTTTCTCGGAGAATTAGCATCCCAGCGAAACTTGGCGCTGGCAGTTATTGTCGGTATTGGCCTTCTTCTGGCCTTGATTTTGACGATAGATGCCGTGCGCAGGATCCGCCACGATCTCAATCAAGCCGTTTCATACATCGGCCGTAAAATGGGTCCGTTCGAACTGCTATATAAAATTGGCGATGGCGGCAACGGGACCGTCTATCGTGCCAAGCACGCGCTCCTCAAGCGTCCCATTGCCATAAAGGTGCTGCTGCCCCAGTTTGCCAGCAGTGAATCCGCCAAACAGCGCTTTAAAAATGAAGTTCAAATTACCAGCAGCCTATCACACCCGAACACGGTTGCTGTCTTCGATTTTGGGCAAACCGCCGAGGGCTCCCTCTATTACGCCATGGAGCACCTCAGTGGTGTCACCTTGGAGGATCTTATCCACGTTGCCGGTCCGCAACCTGCGCCGCGCGTATTGAGCATTCTCAATCAAGTTTGCGGCTCTCTAACCGAAGCCCATCATCAGGGACTGATCCATCGTGATATCAAACCAACCAATATCATGTTATGCGAGCATGGCGGCTTGTATGATGTTGTCAAAGTACTTGATTTTGGCCTGGTCAAAGACATTTATCAGGGCGCACCGGATATTACCTTGGAAAATACATTGGTGGGAACGCCCTTTTATATGGCACCCGAACTCATTGCTGATGGATCCGCTTTTAGCCCATCCAGTGACCTCTATGCATTAGGCGGCGTCGGTTACTATCTTCTATCGGGACACCACGTTTTCGAAGGATCCAGTGCCGTTGAAATCTGCGCTATGCATTTGCATGATACACCGGTGCCACCATCCCAGCGGTCGAATCAAGAAATCCCCCCGGATCTCGAGGCCATCATCTTGGCTTGCCTGGCCAAAAAGCCCGCAGACCGACCGCATAGCGCCGAGGAGATGTCGGCGATGCTGGTAAAATGTGCTGATTTCGGGGTCTGGACCAGGGAAAAGTCCCAAGACTGGTGGTCAGAAAATCGGAGTATTTTACCCATGGAAACACATGAAAGATCGCACTCGCCCTTATCAGACACCCATCTACTGGTGGATATAAATGGACGAACATCTTAACTAGGTGCAGAACCTTTACAATCGATTCGTCATCATGCTCGCATAAAAACCTCAGGGCACGCTTATGGTCCCAATGCCCATGGTTCCGCTTCACAAACTTTACTGCTGAACTTTAATTACCACCATCGTAATATCATCTTCCAGTCGTTCGCTGCCACGAAATTGATTCAAGGACGTGTTAATAGCTGCGATCATCTCCTTGGCCGTGGCTGAAGCATTCTTCCGGATAATTTCTTTGAGTCGATCCTTGCCGAATATTTCCCCCCCTTCATCATGCATTTCCCAGATACCATCTGTGCCGATCACTACAATTTGACCGGGTGCAAGTATTCGACTGAACTCTTCGTATTTAAACGTGTAATCCACGCCGAGGGCCAGTCCGTGGCCTTTGAGTTCATCAAATTCACCGCTGTCCGTATCATAAAGCAACGCCGGGTCGTGGCCTGCCCGCACCCAACAAACCTTTCGTTGTGACCGTATTAATTCGCAATAAAAAAAGGTCATAAAATTCCCGGTTTGATGTAAATCCAGGCTCAATTGCTTATTGACATCATTCATAATTTCTGCGGCCTGTCCTCGCATAGACACGCGCTGCATGAAAAAAGCTCTGGCCGTTGCCATTAGCAGGGCCGATGGTACCCCGTGACCCGACACATCCCCAACGACCAACGCGAGCCTATCCGGGTCGATATTGATGAAGTCGTAATAATCGCCGCCGGTTTCGTAGCAGTAAACACTGGCGCCGGATATGTCGAAGCCTTGCAGGGTGGGATCATGTGTGGGCAACAGACTTTGCTGTACCTCCTGGGCCACCCCCAGAGCAGTTCGCATGCTAAGATGTTCCCTTAACTTGGGTACAATTTCATTAAAAGTCGTTATCAGTAAATTCCGTTCATCGTTTATGCGAAAGTTCAATCTTACCGAAAAGTCACCTTTCGCCAAGCGCCTGAACGCATCTACGACCTTCACCACACGTTTGGTACTGGTTCTGGAGGTAAAAAAGGCAATGCCGGTCACGAAAACAAGCGCTAAAACAACCGCGGTTGCAGAGATGGCCGCCTGCCCATCGGTGTAGCTGGAAAACATATCCGCGATATTTTCAGGCAGGTCCATCACCTCCGATTTGGGCACCACGATCACGAAATAAAGATCTGGAAAAATGCCGGCGAAAGCCCAAAAAGAATCAACGCCCCGATACGGCATATCTATATATCCAGACTTTCTATTCTCAGCATAACGAATCAAGTTGTTAAATTCACTATTTGCTTGCGGAAAGACCCGTCCTGTATTTAGATCCTTATCGATGGCGTCATCTTGTTTTTGGGTTAATACCCAAAGTCTTTTTTCTCCACTTCCGAGATGGTCCTCCGAGCCGACCAGAAAGGAGCGCATATTTTTAGACCACTGAGCAGAGATCTCGCTTTCCAAAAGCACTTGCTGAATCAATACATCGATGGCCGCTACCCCTGCCAGGGAACCGTCGGGCCTATGGAAAGGTGCTGAAACGGTAAAAGTCAATTGTTTGGTAGTGGCATCCACGATGGGAGGACCCCATAAAATAGAACCCTTTTTTTTGGCCCGGATGTACCATGGTCGTTCCCGTGGATCGTAACCCGCAGGGTATCCGCCGTGGCCGGGATAGGAAATGTGCACACCGCTTTCCAAACTGGCGTATATCCAGAAAAGCTCTCGACCAAATTCATGCACAATGCTTTTCAGCGCCGGAATCAGACGTGTTAATCTCGCAATATCCGTGTTGACATCCTCAAGCGCTACCCCCGGTGCAACCAGAAAGTTGGGGTTTTGGTAACTAACCAATTTGGGGGAAAGCTGACCGTCTTTCGACATTTTCATATGATTCATGGATGGTGCCAAATCTTTCGGTGCCGCCTGGGAGTCGTCGAAATCATCAGCGAAATAAATTTTAGGTGGTATTACGGAGGGTTGGACAAGGGCACTTTCGGCTTCCTGCACCAATACATGAAGGCCGAGTTCCAATGAGGATTTTGCACGACGTGTAATCATCGCGTAATTCTCGGTGGCAAAGACCATCTCGCGGCTCACTGTTTCCGTCAGAGTTTGGCGGGCCTTGGCTGAAATGGACGCCCCCAGTTTTTCGGAAGCTTTTTGGCTGATCCAGGTAACTATCGTCAGTGGGACCAGACTGACCATGAGAAGAACGATAAAATACTTCCATCGTAATTTCATAAGGTTCTCCCGTATCTTTTTAGGATGGTGAGGACTTTGGGTTGCCTTGATTCGCTGGTCTAAAAAATTGATAATGATTAGCCCGGACAATGCTTGAAAAGAGCCGCTTAAAATTACAGGCTTCAAATTGATATCGCAAGGGTTTTATATAATGCGATCGCGGCCTAGCGCCATTCCGTTTCACCCTGATGATGAAATTTGAATAGATCGAAAAATGGAATGTTGTACTTGAGAAATGATGGTTCTGTTGCCAGACAAAATGAGGGTTACCGTTTAAGGTTTTGATGTTATCGCTTGGCGCCATCATCAAAACCGGCAACCCTCATATTTTCGCGGATGGTGTTAGATTTAATTGGTACAGTTCTGACTTCGTATCGGGGACGGACGCAGTTCAGTTATCGAATATTGCTGTTATCCTTCCGCCTTCTTCTCAAGCTCATCCAGTTTGTCGGGATCTGAAACCGCAATGTCCACAAGGGCCTTGGGAATGGAGCTCTGCTCGCACATAACCCTGATTTCCTTTTCCACTTCACTGAATTCCATGATTTCGCGAATGGACTCGATATAGTCGAGCATCTCATCGGCCGGAATATCATCCAGGGAAGGCCCTTCAGCTTCAGCCTTTTTGCGTGCAGCTTCCTCCTCGGCCAGGCGTTGTTTTTCCTTAAGCTCCTCTTCCATGGCTTTTTTGACACCATCGATGGTGGCCTGGTCCACTTGGGCCATTTCCACAATTAATTCTTCGGTGACATCGTTTTCAAAAAGGTGCTTCACCTTTTCTTCGGTGGACTTGCCCTCTACCTTCTCAAGCAGCGAAGCCACTCTGGCGCGCTCGGCACGTTCCGCTTCAATTTGAGCATTCACCTCTTTCAACTTCTCATCGGTAATTGCCAGGCCGCTGGTGATCACGTCGGAGGCCACATTTTCCTCGATAAGCATTCGGATGCCTTCATCGCCATCCATGCTTTTGGCCTTGGCGATGAGCAAATCAAGTCTGGCCTTTTCAACGATCTCAATCACATCCGGTCGACGATCGGCTTTTTTGAGCTTGGGCCAGGTGGTTCCAAGATCGTTGATGATCTTATCCGTTGCCGCATAGGCATCAGCCGCAGTTTCCAGGGTAAGGGCTTCGATGGCAGCGTTAAAATCCTTCATAAAGGGCCGGCCCACATCACGCATATCATTGATGGCCCATCGCAATTGAAGCAAATTGCCACCATGACGTGACACATTGTATCCCGTATTATCAAGTTCACCCGCAATCTGTTGAATCGCGGTCTCTAGATTTTGACCTGAGAGGTCCTGTGATTCGAGCTCAAGGAAATTCTCTTCGATTGATAACCATAAAGGTTTTTTCTCAACGTCTTCGCTTTCTGTCTTTTCCACGACTTCGGTTTCCGTGTTTTCCACGACTTCGCCTTCTGTCATTTTCCAATCTCCTTTTATTGTTTTTTTTCGATCATAAATTTGTCAATCAAATCCTTATTACAAAGCGTTTTGGCTTTTTAGGAAAAATTAAATTGATAAGGACAAGCCTGTCAAAGCATGGAATATAGAAAAGCACCCCATCTGAGTCAAGGAAAAAGAAACCGCCAATAGTGGGAAACGGCCGACCCGAAATCCTCTAATCCGTTATACGTGCGTGACTTAATCACCATACGTCTAATCTATCGATTACAAAAAATTCTGTTTCAGATGATTTGGTCACAGGCGTGCGCAGGTTAGATGCCCTAAATGTGAGACGCTATATGCATCCATCCAATATGCCCGTCTGGTCGGATTAAAACGGCAAAGGAAGCGGGTAAAAAAGCGGGGCTTGGGTGATGAAATGTAAACTGGGTTTCTCCCTGGAAATCGGAATCCAGTTTAGTGATTGTATACTTTGTTCGTGGTATAAGCGTCTCAATGGTGTCTTTACATTTTTTGATGTCTTTCTTTTCCAAGCCGATCACCAGTAAAACATGCAAGGGCATGCCGGCATCAGCTGACATTAATGATGGTAAATCCAGAACGGACATTCGATTCCCATTTTTATCCACGATCCAAAAATGGGGCAATCGCCCCCCAACTCTAAGTTCTGGTTGAAACGCGAACGGGTCAAACTGATCCATGTTCGACGTTTTCGCACCGATGAGAAAACCTTTGGTATAGATAAATCCGAGATCCTGACCGGGAAATAGTAGCTGAAGGGTTTGTTTGCGGGCATTTTTAAAAATGTGACTGATGGCGTTGCGTCTGCGCCGGGCAATGACGTGATGTGATTTTAACCATTTCACCTGCTGTAGTCCAAGGCGTATGGCTGTTTGAAAAAGACAACTTTTTACACTTTGCGGACCAGGAATTCGATCGAGCATGCGGCTCAGCCAATTGGCGGTGGTTAAATCAAGACCGATGGCATTTGATACTTCCAACGTTTTGTAAAAATTTTGAACGCTGATTTTGGCATTTAGCCTTGCAATTGGTTGACGTTCCACTTCATAGGATGCCAACAGATTTTTATCAGAGTCAGACAGGCTAGTATTGTTATGCTCTAAGGCTGTTACGATTTTCCAGATCAAATTGTGGGCATCCTGTATGCCGGTGTTCATTCCGAAGCCACCGGCGGGGGTAAACTGATGGGCGGCGTCGCCAATTAAAAAGCATCGGCCATTTTTAGATTGAAAACGCGAAGCAACGCCTACCCCCATGCGCCAAGGCCGAATACTGTTAATTCGTATGTCAATCGATGCGCCGGTCCATTTTTGAAGCAGCGTGCGACATCGGTTTGCATCAAAATCGGTGGATAGCTGATGTGGCGGAAAGAACGGTATTTGGGCCACAAATTCATCCTGATTGAATGCATGCGCCACCAAAACACCGACACCGGCGCTGGAATATAGAAAATACAGCATGGCCGGCAGATTTGCCTTGAGCTGCTTGGACAGATGTGCACTGAAAAAGTGAACATTGATCAGATGTTGTAGGGTACCGGTTGCACTATCCAGATCAATATTTAGCTGTTTCCGTGTAGAGCTGTGAGCGCCGTCAGCTCCCACAACAAATTGTGTTTGAATTTCGTGGCGCTGACCTGTTTGGCAGTTGGTTAAAATAATGGTGGCACCATAGGGGTAATCTCGAACATTAGCCTGGTGGCCAACCACAAAATGGCAATAAGTTTTTTCCACAGCTTTTCTGTACAGCAGATGCATGAAATTATGCTGAGGAAAATGCGTGACCTGAACCGGGCTATGGCCATCATTCTTGGGGATATCAGCAAAATGATCCACTGCGCCCAGCAACGAGCCGGTCGTCTTTTCACTTTTATGCACCGTGGCTGGTAAGCCTGTAAGGCGCGTGCAATAAACAAAACGGCGCCACTCCTCCATCGGAGCACTGCGTTTCTGAACGGTTTGATCCAAGCCACCCAGCTCCCGCAGAATTTCCATGCTGCGCCGATTGATGAAATGCGCCTGCGGATGATTTTCGGGCTCAGTTAACTGCTCCACTACCAAATGCGGCACACGATATTTGCTCAGTAAAAGGGAGGCGGTCAAACCCACCGGACCGGCACCGACGATAACAACCTTGACCGCTTCCGGAATGCCGCGGTGTGCGCAAATTGAAGTTTCAACTCTCATTGGATATTAATTTGACATTGATATGGATGTTGGATTTGAGTTGCGTGCAGCTTTAATTTGTTAAAATAAGCGTTATTTTACCAATTGCACCCATATTGGATTCTTTTGGCTATCCTTCCAAATTTTATAGCGGTTTAAGATGACCACCACTGCCGAACAAGAACTTGAAGTTAATGATCTTCCGAAACATCTGTCTGAACGGGTGCGGGCTATTCGGAATTTGCCTATCAAAACCGATGGCGACTTTGTGCTCTATTGGATGCATCATGCGGTTCGTAGCCACGAAAATCCTGCCTTGGACATTGCCC
>JASJAZ010000144.1 GCA_030066785.1 Desulfobacterales bacterium
CTCTCTTTGTGGGGCAGCGGGTTTTCCATCGCACCGGTTTTCAGGCAGTCCGCCTGGTTCCGGTTTCACAATAAAGATGCCCGCATCGCAAACCTTTACTTTGTGGGGGCCGGCACTCACCCGGGAGCCGGCGTGCCCGGAGTTCTCAGTTCGGCCAAAGTGCTGCAAAACATTGTTAAAATGGACCATCCACTGTTGGTCGGCGTTTAGAAAGGATCTGTTATGATGTCTGTTTCAGCAACCATCGGCAAACCAACTCGCCGCAGCCTTTCATCACAAGCGAGGCAAACACTTACACGTCATGGAAAAAGTTTCAGTTGGGCGACGCATCTGTTCTCCCGGGATACGGCCGCCGATGTAGCCATCCTTTATGCCTTTTGTCGACAGGTCGATGATCTTGCTGATCACGCGAAGGCCGGTCAAGCATCCCAGCTTCTCGAGCAAATCAGAGATGATCTCAAAGCAAATCGTAGTTTTTTTCCTTCTGTCAATGCGTTCATCGATCTTCGCAGGCGATATCAAATTGATTATCGGATACCGGAAATTCTTATCGACACCCTTCAGCTGGATACCGGAACGGTTCGAATTGAACGCTGGGACGACTTAGTGCGCTACGCTTACGGCGTCGCCGCGACCGTGGGGCTAATGATGTGTTCGGTTATGGGCGTCCGCAGGCAAATCGCTTTACCGTTTGCAATCGATTTGGGAATCGCCATGCAGTTAACAAACATCGCCCGCGATATCGTCGAGGATGCCGGTCGTGACCGTATCTATATCCCCGCTGAATTATTGGATCAGGACATTAATGCCACGAGAATTTTGGCAGGGGATGTCGGGGTTATGTCGGCGGTTGGCCATGCGCGCTTGGTTCTGCTGAAGCGGGCAGCAGCGTACTACCGTAGTGCAGATCTTGGCATGCGGTATATACCCAAGCGGCCCAGGCTTGCAGTCTTAACCGCAGCGTGTCTCTATGAAGCCATCGGCCAACAAATTTTATCCGGCTCGGTACCTTGGGGTCAAAGAGCTTTCATTGACACAAAGGGAAAGGCAAGAAAAACCATAGGCGCCATCAGGGGCTTTTTGTTTAATCCGAAATTTCGGAATACGGGCGATGATCCGGTGCACGACTTAGACCTGCACCGGGCGATTCGCGGTTTGCCGGGTGCCGACAGGAGGTCGTGATGACTGAAAAATATGACTATGCCATTGTGGGTGCCGGCTGCTCCGGCTTGTCGCTGGCGGTGGAGTTATTTCATTCCGTTCCCGCGGGAAGCCGAATTGCCCTGATCGACCCCCGTCGCAATTACCACATGGACCGACTGTGGTGTTTTTGGAACACGCAATCGCACCGTTTTATTGATGCCGTGCGTAACGAATGGACTCGATGGAAAGTGCGATACAACGGCAAAGAGGTCGTCCATGAATCATCCCGGTTCGCTTACCAGTACTTGCCGGCCGAAACTTTCTATGCAGCGGCTCTTCAAGAAATAGAATCGTATTCCTCGGCGGATTTATTGCTCGGTACCAAGGCCGAAAAAATTATCGAAACAAACGAAACTGCTACTGTCGTGACCGATAAGGGACCTATTCAGGCCTGGCTAGTGTTTGATGGAAGGAACAGTCCGGGCCGCCATGTCGGATCAGGGTACTTATTACAACACTATGCCGGTCAGCGAGTTCGGGTCGCATCGCCGGTTTTCAGTCCGAGTACGATGACCTTGATGGATTTCGACATCCCCCAGCGGGGCGGCATTTCCTTCATGTATGTCTTGCCCTTTTCACCAACGGAAGCGCTGATTGAACCAACAGTCTTTTCGATGTCGCCGCATGAACCATCGGTATACGCACAAATGATCCGGGATTACCTGCAATCCCGATTCGGTGTCGCCGATTACAAAATCCTGTTTCAGGAGCAGGGTATCATTCCTATGACAACTCAGAGGCATCAAAGCTACGATACCGAACGGATTATCCCAATTGGAACCGCCGGTGGAGTGGTGAAGGGAAGCACGGGCTACGGATTTAACGCCATCCAGGAAATAAGTCAGCGGATCGCTGCCGGTATTTCCGGCGATTGCCTAAATCCACTGCCTGAACCCCGTGGCGAGCTTGCGACGATTTTGGATCGAATCTTTCTCTCCTTTCTGAAACGGCACCCGAAGGCGGCGCCTAGAGTTTTTTTTAACCTATTCAAGCGGGTTCCACCACATCATTTGATTCCATTTCTTTCGGATAAAGCCGATCTGTTGGACATGGCCAAAGTCATTTTCGCCATGCCAACATTGCCGTTTATCCGTGAGGCGTTTCACAGCATGCGCGCAAGGGAGGTTGCGGTATGAATGCGTTCAGCCAGCAGAGCAAGCTAACAGCCAGCCACAGCATGGTTTTCTTGATTGCGGCCATTTTCACGTTGGCGACCGCCATGCTGATCGGCACTGGCACACCGACCATTCATTTGATGTTGCTGGTTTTTCTGCTGCCGGTTTCCGGTATTCCCCATGGCGCGCTGGATTACCATCTGGGGTCTAAAACCTTGGAGCATCGACTTGGCCGACGGTGGCTGGTTTGGTTTCTAGCGATCTACCTGATCGGCATGTTAGGGGTGATCGCCGTCTGGATCGCACAACCCGTGCTCAGCCTTTACGCATTCCTGCTTCTGACGCTTTTTCATTTCGGCACAGGAGATGCTATACCGATGCGCCAAACCCCATCGATGTTTCGGATCACAGAAACTATCGCGCGCGGCGGCATGGTGATTACATTTCCCGCCCTGGCGGCCCGCCCCGAGGTCATCGAGCTGTTCTCTTTTCTGATTCCTGAGTCGGACGCTGTCATCCTGGTCAGCAGGTTGGCGCAAATAGCTCCGTTGGTTTCAGCATGTGTGCTGCTGACGATCGGCTGGGGTCTGTTTGAATTGGCGCGCTTTCGTGAGCCGGTGGCGCTTGGCCGGGTGGTAGAGCTTACGGTGATAGCACTGATTTTTATTCAGTTGCCGCCCTTGCTGGCCTTCACGATTTACTTCAGCCTATTGCATTCGTTGCGCCACATGATGGCAGTGGCGGATTGGAAACCAGGGCGCACCTTTTTTATTTATCTGTTGGACGTTTATCGGCTGGCTTTGCCTCTTACCATCGTAACCGTCGTTATGGGGGCGGTCGCCTATCTGCTGCTTAGCGGTCTTGCATTTGACATGACCCAACTGATGAGGGTGGTTTTCATTGGAATTGCAGCCATGACCTATCCGCACGTATTGCTGATAGAGATTGCCAAACGCAAAGGAATCATTCCCGGCCGCACAAGGAGAGAAGGCCTTGATTTAGCAATTCGCTTTGTATTTGCCCACAAGAGTTCGCAGGAATAAAAAGTCTTTCGGACTTGGTGCGCTGTGAATGACACAATTTTCAAAAAATAGAATAAGCCGTTAATCGGCGGGATTTTGCAACATCTATGGATTAAAAAAGACGGATACCATCGCAACAGCGTATTCGTTAAAAAATATACTTCGGAGGAACTTATGAATACAGAAAAATTTACCGTATCGATAGAAGGATTTGAAATCGTCAACCACATTTTAACACTTGGGTACGCCTCGATGGCGGCTGCTCTGCTCTTCTTTATCCTCACCAAGAACAATGCCATGCCGAAATATCGGATGTCATCGGTGATATCGGTCGTGGTGATGGTATCGGCTTTTTTACTGTTGTTTATCCAAAAAGAAAGCTGGTCGGCCGCCTATGCCTTCAATGGTCAAGCCTACGCTTTGAAGCCTGGAGCGGACCTTTTTACCAACGGCTACCGGTATCTGAATTGGCTGATTGATGTGCCAATGCTGTTGATCCAGATACTGTTCGTTGCCGAAATCGTCGGGTCCGATCGAGTGAAATATATGACCCGTTTTACAGTTTCAGGCGGCTTGATGATCATACTGGGTTATATCGGCCAATTCTATGAGCCGGGCCGGCTAAATGAGAATATCTTTTGGTGGGCTTTCTGGGGAATCGTATCAACCGCGTTCTTCATCTACGTATTGATTCTCATCACCCGGGTGATAAATGACGGCAAGGCGCACATGGAAGGTAGCGCCCGCGCTATATTCGGGGCAATTCTTCCGCTCTTTTATGTCGCCTGGTGGCTATACCCGGTAGCTTACGCGGCACCGATCCTGATGCAGTTTGGTGTTTCCTATGAAACCACCATCGTGAGCCAGCAGGTGATATATACAATCGCAGATATTGCTTCCAAAGTTATCTACGGCGTAATGCTGACGGTGACAGCCTCCATGCTCAGCGAAAAGCAAGGTTTCGCGACTGCATGATGCTCAAACAATATCGCTGGTAAAGATACTCAATGGATCAGGTGGCATCAGGGCTGCCTGATCCGCGGTATCATTCACAATCTAAAAAGCCTTGTGATTTCGATTTCGAATATATAAAACTACCAAAGTTGCCTATTTCAAGATCTGCAATTGATTAAAGCACGGCACACTTCAAATTATATATTGTTAGCATAGACAGATTAATTTAGATTCATCAGAGTTATACGGCAATCCTAGAACTTAATAGGGGAGCTGTGGACAGTGTGTTTGCTGAAATCAAAAAAGCCAGGCGCTGGCAGGATCGAACGACGGTATTTATTTGGGGAGGGAAAACTTATATGCCTGCAAAATATGTTCGGGTTGCTGCTGTAACCGGAGCCACATCCGGAATTGGTGAGGCAACGGTAAGAAGGTTCGTAGATGATGGATATGGTGTGATCGGAAATGGACGAAAGGCCTCAAAGCTGATTGAACTTGAAAAAGAATTAGGCCCTTCTTTTCAAGGTGTCGTTGGCGATGCCACCGACAACACGGTATTGGAAGACATTTTTGCTAAAGCAATCGTCAATTTTGGTAAAACGATTGATATTGCTATTGCCAATGCTGGTAGAGGACTGATCGGTTCGGTACAAGATGCCGATCTATCACAATTTGAAGACCTTTTGAAAACAAACGTGATCGGCGCCCTTGCCTTCATTCAAAAAGCTGCCCGTATAATGGTGGAAGATCAGCAAAATTCTTATCCCAAGTCTGCAGCCGATATCATTATCATTGGCTCAGTCGTTGGTCGGCATGTTTCACCCTTTAGCGCTGTTTACGGATCATCGAAGTTTGCTGTGCACTCATTGACTGAAGCGTTACGGCGCGAAATTGGGCCCAAAGGGGTCCGTGTATCCCTGGTTGAACCAGGCTTTGTACTTACCGGGTTTCAGGCAGCCGCAGGATACGATGACGGGATCAAGCAAAATGTAACTGAAAAATTCGGACCATTGCTGGTAGCGGAAGACATTGCAAACGCAATTCACTATATTGTCAACCAGCCGCCCAACGTGCACGTTTGTGATATTGTCGTTCGTCCAACCCGAATGGATTACCCATGATTACATGATTGCCCGGCATCACTCATCCAGATTAAGCTGGACAATACCGTTTTAATTCCGAACTTTTCTGACAGATCACTAGAAATCCAAATTGGATTTATTCTGCCATTGCACTATAATTTTCGATAATATTTTAGCAGTCTGATCTAATTGATCACCACTAGCATAAAAAACGACACCACCGACAATTACAACCGGCAGATTGCTATATGCAATGTGGCGGTTGTCGCGCTGCCGTTAAGGTGGTATTAGGATAACATCAGCCCAAGCAAACACACCTCGCAAACAAACTCAAAACCCAGAGAATAAAACCGCTATGATCAATAAAATGAAGGCGCTGCTCAGACAAAAAAACAGTTGCGTCCTGGCAACAACAGATGGTGTTATACCGCATTGCTCACTGATGGCCTACATCACTTTAGAGTCTGCCAGCCGGCTTTATTTGGTTACACCACGCAACACTAAAAAATTTCGAAACATCAATCAAAATCCTAATGTCAGCCTGCTGATCGATACGCGAGGCGAACAAGACCGTGGTAAAACCAAAGCACTTACCGTGACCGGCACCTGCTTCACATTAAAGGATGACGAGGAGATTTCGAGCGTTAGGAAAACCTTCATCCGGCTTCACCCTCATCTTGATGGTCTCATTCGCAAAGGGGAGGTTGCCTTTTTATGTGTGGAGTTCGATTCTTTTTTGCTTTTAGATGGCCCAGAGCGTGCTCATCATGAGAACTTGAGGGAAAAACACACGAAATAGGTACCAATCGCATGAAGGCCAATAAACGAATTTTGATTACCGGTGGGACTGGATATGTGGGAGGGCGTCTCATTCCCCTCCTATTGGATCGGGACTATAGCGTACGGGCAATGGTGCGTTCACCACAGAAATTGCTGGCACGGCCATGGGCCCGCCATCCGGCCTTGGAGATCGTGCCCGGTGATGCCCTTGACCAGGCATCGTTTGTTAAGGCAGGGGAGGGATGTACCAACGCATATTACCTCATCCATTCGATGAACGCCCATAAACGTCAATTTGCTGAGGCCGACCGTAAAGCTGCAGAAAATATGGTAGCGTGCGCAGAGCGCAACGGCATGGAGCGTATTATTTACTTGGGCGGACTTGGTGACAAAGACCATGCCGACCTGAGTCATCACCTTCAATCACGCCATGAGGTCGAGGGCATACTTGAAAAGGGTCGCGTACCCGTCACAAACCTTCGGGCGGCGATGATACTGGGATCGGGTAGCGCTTCTTTCGAGATGCTACGCTACCTGGTCGATCGCTTACCGATTATGATTACACCACGTTGGCTGAGAACCCCCTGCCAGCCCATCGCCATCACCAATGTGCTTGACTATCTGGCCGGTTGTCTGTCATCGCCACAAACCACCGGCAAGACGCTGGACATCGGTGGGCCTGATATTTTAAATTACCAGAATCTGATCGATATCTTTTGCAGGGTGGCCGGATTGCCCAAGCGGGTGATCGTTTCAGTTCCGGTTTTGACCCCCTGGTTGAGTGCCAAATGGATCCATCTGGTCACGCCAGTACCGGCGTCAATTGCCCAGCCCCTGGCTGAGGGCTTGAGCATTCCCGTATTTTGCAAAGACAATGCGATTCGTGAATGGGTGCCGATACCACTTATCAGCTGCGAAGAGGCAATCAGAACAGCCTTGGAACGTGTTCAGCAGGAACAGGTGGATACTTGTTGTTTCGACGGTGGGGGTCGATTGCCCCCGGAGTGGGCAACGTGCGGCGATGCCGACTATGCCGGCGGTACCGTCATGCGTAGGGGGTACCGCATCGAGTTTGAAGGTGACGCGTCTAAAATTTGGCAAGCAATCGAAGCGATCGGCGGGCGCAACGGATGGTATTTTGCCCAGCCGCTGTGGCGGCTGAGGGGAATGTTGGACCGCATGGCGGGCGGCCCCGGTTTGGCGCGCGGGCGACGGCATTCACAAAAATTACGCATCGGCGATGCGCTTGACTTTTGGCGAGTTGTTGCCCATGAACCGCCGCATCGTTTGCTGCTTTTATCTGAAATGAAAGCGCCTGGCGATGCTCTACTTGAATTTCGTATTCTCACCGGGTCATTAAGGCACGTAAAATTGGAGATGGTTTCGCGTTTTCTACCGCGAGGATTGGCTGGCATTGGTTACTGGTATGGCATGCTACCCGTTCACGATTGGCTGTTCAAAGGTATTTTGGTGCAAATTGCGCATAGATTTGGTGCGTCACCAACTAAGCCTCCGGACACTTTTCCAGTCGAAACAGAGCTGGAATGCAAACTTTAGTTGTTTGCCCAGTACTGGTCCCATGTCGGGCTCATGGTGGTAAGAGCACAGTGAAAAAGGTTCTCCTTTCTAATTAATCCGGTTAATGTACATTAAAAAGGCGCTCTTACCTGTAATTTAAACAAGGACTTTTGCATTTGAGCAAAATGATGGTTCCATCTCAGATTCCACGATAGTTGACCACACCGTATTTCATGATGTGGCGGTTTTGTGTCTCAATACGAGGCTATAAAAAGCTGAATTTGTTTTTGTGTTGATGTTCGGTTCATCCAGCTGGCAGGCAAACAAGGAATTGAAAAGCTATGAAATAACGTTGACAAATATGAGAAAACGTGATGGTAGTGCTATCAACGCAGCTACCAAAATACATTCGAAAAATGCCCTGAAAGATTGACTGTTCCTAAGATCCTCGTGTGCAGTAGATTCAGAGGCCAAGCACAGCCGACGTAATCTTTTTCCACTCTGACTTGACTGTATAAAGCGAATTGTTAGCATCTGAATAGGGTGAGTTCAAATGATAAAGATTTGCCAAAAAGCATGACAATGTCTGTAAAAATAAAATCAGATGGTTAGCGAAACTGAAATCTTGTCAAATGAAAGGAGCTTAAAATGGATGTAAAAGACTACTGCAAAGCAATGTTAGCAGAGGTATCGGCCTGGAAGACTAAGTTGGAAGCCATGAAGAAAACGTCAGACGGTTTCGGGTCTGAGCAAAAAGAAAAAGTGCTCCCGCTGATCGGGCAGCTGGAGCAGGAGGTCGTGAACGCACAGT
This sequence comes from Desulfobacterales bacterium, assembly GCA_030066785.1. Taxonomy (GTDB): domain Bacteria; phylum Desulfobacterota; class Desulfobacteria; order Desulfobacterales; family JASJAZ01; genus JASJAZ01. The sequence goes on from JASJAZ010000144.1 coordinate 8,486, forward strand.
TGCGGGTGGATCAGCTCGAAAACGAATGTCCTTCCGACTGGTCGCCAATCAAGAACGAACTTGACGACCTTTTCGGCACAGTTGGTAGCAAACTTGACCGCGCCTTCCAGGAAATGTCCTCTCGCGAAACGTTATGGTAGAACCGAACCGAGCCGGGGGAAGCGTGCTGCGCTCTCCCCCCGCCGACCGCATGATTGGAAACGCGGCAAGCAAACCACGATGTATTTGCTAAAAATCGCAACAAGGCCTGCCTGATAAAAGCCGATGAAAAGTGAGCTGGATGATCCTTTTGGCATCATAAGAGCAGGTTCGGTTATGCCTGGCCAACTCGGATAAAAGCTTTATCATAGAAGTGGTCTCGGCTTTGCGTATTAAAACCTTACATAAAGAGTATCGTTTGCCCCGGCATTTTGTCGAGGTTTTTTTTGTCCAAAACAGCATAACCGCAATATGGGCAGAATCCAGATATTAAAGCATCATGTCATTCATCAGCAGTTGTTACCATAAAGAAAAAAGACTATGGAGTGTCATATCAAATGGATAAGATTAACTTAGGATCAACCATCCCCGCATACCCCATGCCTGTTTCGCTTGTTGGCGCTCATGTGGATGGCAAACCGAACTTTTTGGCCGTTGCATGGTTTACAATGGCCAGTTATAAACCACCAAGGATTGCCATTACCCTCGGAAAAGGCCATTACACCAATCCTGGAATTAGACAGAATAAGACCTTCAGTCTTTGCTTACCTTCAGAGGATATGGTGGAGATTACCGATTATTGCGGAATTGTATCGGGTAAAAAAACCGATAAATCAGAGATTTTTGATCTTTTTTATGGAGAGCTGAAAACAGCCCCGCTGATCAAAGACTGTCCCTTATGCATAGAATGCAAGCTGGTGGAAATTGTGGAAAGCGGTGCAAATGAAATCTTCATTGGCGAAATCGTGGGGACATACACAGAGGACGGATTTCTGACTGATGGCAAATTGGATTTTAGAAAAATGAAACCCCTGATACTCTCGCAACCGGACACTTCTTATTGGCGCCTTGGTGAGCAGGTGGCGAGCGCTTGGAATATCGGTAAAAAATACAAGGCCAAACGCAAATAGTAACATTGGCAAAAAGGGATTGATTAACCCCTTTAACTGTTATCCATCTCAGAATAATCAAAGCCGATTAACGCTTCAGAGAAATTGCAATATTTCTGAATATCACAACTTGCACTTTGTGGTAATCAATCACATATAGGTTATGTTTGTCTTTCTTGCATGCTAGCATTGATGTGATGAATTGCTTGACATGTACAGCCCCGTGTCTAATCGTTTATCTGAGTCGCCACTCTAATCGAAAACAATTCGTTTTTTAGTCCGGCGACGAAGATACAGATAATTTCTTTATACAAATGGAGATATACAATTATGAATGATGATAAACAAAAGACTTTATGCGCCCACGTTGAAGAAGAACTTCAGGTCAATGATCCGCAGGCCTATATGGCACTGATTCAACCCGCTACCCACTACTGCAAAGGCTGTGGACGTAGTGCCGCAAATGCCGAAAATTTGTGTAAACCGCAAAAATTATAGTGTATGCTAATTGGGTATGAAAAAGGTTGATATTCAAGCTGCATTTCTTGGGATAGATTACCGGTGCTGCTGAGATCGGCCGATATTTCATTCTAAACTGCATCATTCCGGGTGGCCTATTTGGGTCACCCTTTTTTGTTTCTATGAAGTACAGGTTTCTCCAATCTGTCATCTCAGTGTTCGTTTTTGCCGCACCAACATCTTTGGAGTTTGCATATTAAGTATGTGCAATAAAAAAATCTGCTTAATGTTTCATTTCGGATTCTATTTACCAATCATTTCATCACGTTTCACCTTACATTAACACACCTAGCAAGTTTCAAGGCCCTCCAAATTTTTACATCAGGCACACAGTCCACAATTTTCGATAGTTTGAAATTTTTTATATTTGTCATTGTGCAATCCATCCTTGAAAGTCAATTTATGTTGAAAGACAATGAATTTCGTGAATACTTTCTTGAAAAATTTGATCTCAAATAACTTCGGTGGATTTTGAGTTAAAAAACACCAAGAGGGTGACAGGATAAAAATAATTATGCCGGCAATATATAAAGACGGCTGAAACTGGTTAAAATGAAAACCAATTCCATCAAAATCGAAATAGCCGTCTGTGCCTTGGTCACAGCTGCATTTACAAATATTTACATCACTCAGCCTATCTTGCCGGTATTGGAAGCAGAGTTTGATGTTACCACGTTACAAGTTTCTTTCACGGTTTCCGCTGTGATCCTGGGCATCGTA
>JASJAZ010000145.1 GCA_030066785.1 Desulfobacterales bacterium
ACCCGCTCTGCACCTTTTGTAAATCGTTGTAAAAATTCGCGCACGGCCGGTACTACATATACATCTTCATGCCCGAATTGACAGATACATGCGGCCAAAGCATTATTTTTTTTATGAACCGGAAGTTTCTTATCCATTATATAAAGTTTTTTGCCTTTAACCTTGCAAAGCCCACTTTTAATTCTAAAGCCGGATGATCGCAAGTTCTGTTCAGACACATCGATATTCAGTTTATCAGCCAAGTTTTTTAGGTCTTCGTACAATTGATCAGGTTTCATAGGCAATGATGATACGATACAGTTTGATTTCTGAAATAAAAATTTTGTTCAATTTATCATTTCAGATCATCTTATTCCAGCTATAATTGCTTGAAAATACCACTCTCTGTGTTATATTTTAGGTCCGATCAAGCGATTTAACACAAGCTTACTCAATTAAATTACATACAGGAGGGTTTGCATGGATTCCGTTCCATTGAAACAGACACAATCACAAGTTCTGGTAAATGATTTTATTCGAAGTGTTTATAATTGGATGGGAGTCGGACTAGCACTCACCGGTTTTATCGCTTTTTATGTTGCGAACAATGAAACATTGTTAAAAATAATTTTTGGAAACCAGCTGATTTTTTTCGGTTTGATTATTGGTGAACTTGCTTTAGTTTTCACCTTGAGTGCCAGAATTGGACGCATGCAAGCATCAACGGCCACTGGATTATTTGTTTTGTATGCCGCTCTTAACGGACTCACACTTTCTTTTATCTTTATTGTTTATACAAAATCATCCATAGCCTCTACATTTTTTATTTGTGCGGCCACATTTGTCGTATGTAGTATCTATGGCTATACCACCAAACGGGACCTCACTTCTGTTGGTGGTTTCTTGACCATGGGACTTATAGGAATCATCATTGCATCTCTGGTCAATATTTTTATCCGCAGCAGCGCTATGAGCATGATCATTAGCTACATTGGTGTATTGGTTTTTGTAGGGTTGACAGCCTATGATACCCAGCAACTAAAAAATATGGCCCTGACCCAGCCGGCTGGAGTGGAGGCAGGTGTGGTTCGCAAAGGCGCAATTTTAGGCGCTTTAAAGCTTTACCTTGACTTTATAAATCTGTTCTTAATGCTATTACGAATTTTAGGAAATCGGGAATAACTCGACTGGTTTTCATCAAATCTCTAAAACCCCTCTGTTTTTTAGCAGCGGGGTTTTTATTTTCCTATGTTTTTATCAATGATAACGGTAAGTTGTTTGCAATATTGCTCTGCGTCGGCAGCGGTAGGGGCTTCAACCATAACCCGGCAAAGCGGCTGTGTACCGGAGTATCGAACCAAGACCCTACCCTTATCAGCTAACAATGTCTCAATTTCGCGTATCGCGGCTTGAACATCGGGCAATGATGACAGATCCGGTTTCTGGCCAACGGCCACATTCATTAAAATTTGAGGATAGACGGTCATCACCGTTGCCAATTTGGAAAGTGATTCACCGGTTTCTTGCATAATCCGCAGAAGATTAAGCGCAGAAAGCAAACCATCCCCAGTGGTATGCTGATTAAGAAAAATCATATGACCGGAATCCTCTCCGCCGATAATCGCATCTTTTAATTTCATTGATTCCATGACGTTACGGTCACCAACATCCACCATTAGGTGAGCAATCTTCATTGATTTCAAAGCCTGGTTTAGGCCCACATTGCTCATGACGGTACTAACGACCAAATTATTCTTTAGTTGGGCCCTGGTTTTAAAAAAATTGGCAAAAATGGCCAGTAGTTGATCGCCCGTTAGGATATTGCCGGTTTCATCTACAGCAACGACGCGATCGCCATCCCCATCAAAGGCAAAACCTGCCACAGCCTGCTCTTTCAAAAGCTCTCGTTGCAAGATATCCGGATGTTCCGAACCGCATTTAAGATTGATGTTTTTACCGTTTGGATTGGCATGTAACGTCTTTACAGAGACACCTGTTTGAGTAAATAAACTAGGCGCAATATAGCTGGTAGCGCCATTGGCACAGTCAATGACGATGCGCATATCCTTCAAGAAACCGTCGGTCGGCAATGAGTTGGCAAGAAATGTTTGGTAGATCTCAGCAGATTCTTTATTCAGATTATTGCTGGTGCCGATTGTCAGACTATTATGTAGTCCTTCATCATGGATGAATTTTTCGACTTCGATTTCAATTTGACGGCTGATTTTGTACCCGTTTTGGTCAAAAACTTTGATACCGTTGTCCTTTGAGGGATTGTGGGATGCGGTAACTGCGATCCCGGCAATGGCATCGGTATCAGACACCATATATGCCACACCGGGAGTCGGCAAAATACCAGCCAAATATGTATCGACGCCAGCGGAACAGATGCCAGCAGTCAAGGCGGCAACCAGCATATCACCGGATTGACGGGTGTCCTGTCCGATAATTATTAAATTTGATTGATGTTTGTTTCCGCACACAGCGGCCACCGCATTGCCGATTTTAACAGCCATATCAGGCGTCATGGGATAGCGGTTCGCCACGCCTCGAATTCCATCGGTGCCAAATAAAGGTTTCATTTATGCCACAGTTCAAATTAAAAAAATTAAAAGTTATGGTTACAACTTTATATATAACTAATTTTATTTATTTAATTAAATGATGAAAAAATTTTTAAAGATTGTCGATTAAAGGTATCAACGATATTCTGCAGCCAAAGAACCCCGGCAGTTGACTGCTGCTGGTTAAGATTTTTAATAACAACAAGGTAGTCGAGACCATATTTATCGATTTGAGTTTGAATTTTTTCAAGAAACGGATCACGTAAGGCCTCAGTTCCGCCGTAGTCGTCTAAGGCGGAGCATGCTTCTTCTAATTGCGGAAAATTGGCGTGAAAATCCTTTTTTTGTGTTATCAGTTTGGATGATGCTTTACTTCCGAGTAATTGCCGATAGGATTTAATGGCTGTCGGCATTTTGTGGGCCAGTAACTTCAAGCGATAGAGGCGCTCTCCAATCGCCAAATCAATGTTGGTCAATAATCCTTCTAAAAGCGCAACAGGAAACTGTGCGGAGACAAACTGCGCGCGAACAAACCGATACCACTGTTTTAATGCATGTAAGTTCGCAATATAATTAAAATTACTTTTAACTAAACTTTTGATAGTGTCATAGATGCCGGATTTAAAGGGGATACTGCCAGCTTTAGGAATGCCATCAAATAGAAGCCTTCCTTCGCGTAATTCATCCTTACGGTAAATCGTTCCAGCCGCTATCACCGTTCCAAATGCCAAACGGCGTGGACCCACCAATCCCCCCTGCCCTCCAAGAAAAACTGGCTTTTGATTGAGCATAACACCCCGGGGGACATTGCCAATCAGTGATGGGGTGGCTTTATCTTGGTTAGGCGTATAATTGAAATGGATATAAGAACTGCCCACCTCACTGTGATCTTTACGACTCGTACCGCCTGCCATTAAACAATCACAAAAGTTGATGAGACTCCCCAATGTCACAAATGGAAACAAGATCGTTTGTTTCAAACCGACGGTATGGGCGCCGCTGGCTTGTTCTTCTAAAATGGTGCCTTCACGTATGTGTCCTCCAAGCCCGATGCTGGATTTTTCTAAGAATACCGATTTTTTGAAATATCCACCTTGAAGTTTTACATTGGGACCTATTTGACAGTCTTCCACAGTAACAGGTCCCTCGTATCCTAATTGGGCGCCAGGTCCGATATAAGTTGAATTACCGAAAATTTTGCTTCCGGAATGAATAACAACACCATCCCCAGAAATCCGCTGTAGATCAACCTCTGATCCGATGGTTACGCTGTAAGGATTGGGTATGCGAACACCTTTATCGATCAATTCAAAAACCCTATTGTTGATTGGATCATTCACTGGTGATCGGTCTAATCCTAAAAATAATGAAGTATATTAGATGATCGCATTTGAGTGGATTGCTGAATTTGACTGGTTTTGCTGATACCATGTGTAGGTGTGCCGAAGACCATTTTTCAGTGAAGTTTTGGCTTGCCAATTAAGCTTTCGCATTCGGCGGATATCCAGTAACTTGCGGGGTGTGCCATCCGGCTTGGCTGTATTAAAATGATAGTCACCCTCAAAGCCCACTGTGGTTTTTACCAGATCCGCCAAATTTCGAATCGATGTCTCTTTACCGGTACCAATGTTGATAAGCGGGGCGTCTTCAGTATGCACAAGTGGTAAATAATCTGCATCCTTTAGTTTAAGTAAAAAAAGGCATGCCTCGGCTAAATCATTCACAAATAAAAATTCTCTTAAAGGTTTGCCACTGCCCCATATTTCAACCGAAGCGTGATAATTAAATTTGGCTTCGTGGAATTTTCGAATGAGGGCTGGCAGGACATGACTGTCTTCCAAATCAAAATTATCATTCGGGCCGTATAAGTTTGTTGGCATGACGGACAGAAAACGAGTTCCATACTGTTGGTTATAGAACTGACACATTTTAATGCCTGCGATTTTAGCAATCGCATAAGCTTCATTGGTTTGCTCCAGAGTGCCAGAAAGAAGATAGGATTCCTTCATTGGCTGCGGACAATCACGCGGATAAATACATGATGAACCTAAAAACAGCAAGCGATCAACCCCGGCTTGCCAGGCAGCATGAATAACATTGGTTTGGATGGTAAGGTTTTCGTAAATGAAATTAGCTGAATACCGCGAATTTGCCCAAATACCACCAACTCGGGCCGCAGCCAGAACGACGCATTCCGGCTGCGTTTCCTGAAAAAATGCATTTACATCGTGTTGGCATGTCAAATCCAATTCTGAATGCGTACGGGTGATGATATTCATATATCCGTCGGTTTGTAATGCATTTAAAAGGGCCGAGCCCACTAAACCGGTATGCCCGGCTACATATAGGCGTGTGCTGTGATTCATTTTATATCAGCGTCTATGTTATCGGTAACAGCTGGTTAAAACCATTCCATCAATCTGAAAATACTTACATTTTACATGGAAGCTTCGGCGCTTTCCGGCAGCGCGAACCCACTTTGCAGACAAATTGCCTCCCGCATGGCTTCCTGAATATCATGCGCCACCATTTCATGTATCATATCATCAAATGAAATTTCCGGTTGCCATTCTAAAAGCTTTTGTGCTTTTGTGGCATCGCCCAACAGTGTATCGACTTCTGTGGGGCGAAAATATTGCGGATCAACTGAAATGAGAGTTTTCCCGGGTTCTAAGGTCCGCATCTGAGCGCGTCGATCGTATTTTTGCATCAGTGGAGTAGATTGAAGGTCCACAACGATGCCTTTTTCGTTGATTCCCTCCCCCTCCCATTTCAAATATATCCCAACTTTTTCGAATGCCAAACTGCAAAACTCTCTTACCGAATGCTGTTCACCGCTGGCAATCACATAGTCGTCGGGATGTTCCTGTTGAAGCATAAGCCATTGTGCGCGTATATAATCTTTCGCGTGACCCCAATCACGCAATGCATTCAAGTTGCCCATGAACAGTTGTTCTTGTAACCCTAAAGCAATACGCGCCGCGGCACGGGTAATTTTGCGGGTGACAAATGTTTCACCTCGCAAGGGTGATTCATGGTTAAACAGAATACCGTTGCAGGCAAACATATTGTAGGCTTCACGGTAATTAACTGTGCACCAAAAAGCGTATAGCTTGGCGCAGGCGTAAGGTGAACGGGGGTAAAACGGTGTCTTTTCGGTCTGGGGTGTTTCGTGTACACGCCCGTAAATTTCAGAACTGGAGGCTTGATAAAATTTGGTCCTATTTTCTAGGTTCAGCATCCGTATGGCTTCTAAAAAACGCAGTGTCCCTAAGGCATCGGTATTGGCTGTATATTCGGGGGCTTCAAAAGAGACTTTGACATGGCTTTGCGCTCCCAGATTATAAATCTCATCAGGTTGGGCTTGTTGCACAATACGAGTGAGGTTGGAGGCGTCGGTGAGATCTCCATAATGCAATATGAGCCGCCGATTTTTTTCATGGGGATCCTGATAGAGATGATCGATGCGTTGCGTATTAAAAAGTGAAGATCTTCTTTTAATGCCGTGTACAGTATAGCCTTTTTCCAGTAAAAACTCGGCTAAATAGGCGCCATCTTGTCCCGTAATGCCAGTGATTAGAGCTGTCTTTCCCAATTGGCTTCCACTCCTTAATTAATCGATACAGATCATCGGTTTGTCAATGATTTAAGCCGGCGCAATTCCCTCCGCACTGATGCCACGCACATAAAACTGGCTATCGTTTAAAAAACTGAGGAAAATTACAATAAATGCGATGGTGCTTTCAATCATTAAAGGTTTGTTTTGATAAAGATTGTCAAGGCGTTGATTAAGTATTTTTTTTGATGAAAACCCGAAATAACCTGAAAATAGACCATCAAGCATATGTCTTTCATCGGCTTTGGTTACAAGATTACTGCGACCACTATAACAGTATTCCATTGTTTCCAGCAGCAATTTTCGCTGCTGCTCTCGATTGGTAAAATGGAAGCCAACACCATGAATAAAATTACGTTGCGCCTCCTTTAAGCTTGCCTCAGCCACCGCACGAAATAGAACATCAAATTGGTGGCTTTGCTGCCTGGGAAGTTTTTGCCGAATAAGCGAGAGCAAAACCGCATTTTTAAATAATTGGTAAAGACGCCGGGCACCATTAAGGGGGGCTGATGTGGCGTGATGGTTTTCCGGATCGTAACCATCATAAGTGTTGACAAACAGTAATTGAAAAATATTTTCAAAAAAATCGATCCCCTCCATAGGGTCCTGCAGATCCATGCGCATATCTAGGGTGTTGTCCAAACGATCGGCCAGTTTAATCAGAACAAGTTTGGGTGATTCAACAGCATCATTTAGCATTCGCCCGATATAACGATAATACGTTTCATTTGACAGGCGAGTCAGGCTTAACAGACGATCGACTAAAGCACATTCATCTTCTGGTACCAGGCGTTTCATCAAGGAATTTAACTGATGTTCCATTTCCTGCCATTTACGTGGATCAAAATCGGTGCTTCGAATGTCTTCGAGGATATCGTGAAACATAATTGAAAGCAGATCGATTAAATTCAGATCATGAACCGAGCGTGCCAAAAGTGCGGCTGCTCTTAAAGGATGTAGCACTGCCATGGGTCCTAATCGCCGACGCTTATTGCTGTAGGCATTAAACAGATAGCTAAGCGCTTCCATGACAATGCTTTTTTTGTCACGATCTTTTTGGTCGTTTGTATCGAGACGATTTTTCCCGATTATAAATAATAAAACATTATATCGGTTTAAAGACGCGGCACTTAGATTATAGTTTAGAGCGGAAGAAAGCTTAAGAAACTCCGTCAGATCATGTAGTGGCACACAAGGCTCCTTGAGTTCACCCAGCTTGAATGTTTAAAGATGCTCCTGTCGATGATAATAGCGCGTGGAACAGTTTTTTCTTTAACCTGCTAAATTTATAAGGAAAACGTGAATAAGTGTCAAGGATTCACCCATTATTATCAATAAAATAGTTTTTTAGAAGTATTGTCAAACCGTTTAAGATCTTAACAACTGAATTGTAGCTTAGTTCGGGAAAAAAGTATTGCTTTTATTTCTCAGACAAGAATATATCCGACTTAGATTTCAAGCAGCTTTAGCTAAAAACATCAAAATGTTAAATTAGCTTGGCTTTTTAAAATGCAAAGCGGCTGCTAAGTTTTGAGACTTTACCCTCAAGCCAAGTTGCTAGCTTGAAATTGGTAAATTTTTTATACGCAACTTGCATGGTATTGTTCATGACCAGATACATTGATATTTTGTTTCGCGTTTTTTAAAGTTGTTTATCAACCTCTACCAAGCTGATCCACCTGTCGCTTAAATATCAGCTTATAGCGATCAATACGGTGACACTTACGTCACCCTGTCATGTTCCTTTAATTATAGCTTACGCCATGGGGGCACATATGCCATTTGAAACGATCATTTATGAAGAGCTTAACGCCGTTGCCATTATAAAATTAAACCGCACCAAAGTCCTAAACGCCATGAATATTCAGATGTGGCAAGACCTAGCAAGGGTATTGGATGACATCAGGGCCTCTGCCGAATTGCAGGTTGTCATTATTACGGGCGAGGGCCGGGCTTTTTCAACGGGTGCGGACCTAAAAGAGTCCAAGACCCGAACCATTGAAGAATATCGGAAGTACTTGGTAAAACTTCAAAAAACAACAGTCAAAATTATCGAGTTTGAAAAACCAATCATTGCTGCCATCAACGGTTATGCCCTCGGGTCAGGTTACGAGCTTGCCCTGGCGTGTGATCTTAGACTCGCGGCCGAAGATGCGCAAATCGGCTCACCTGAAGCCAAAGTAACCTCGTCAGTTACTGGTGGAGCCTTTAAACTCATCCAAAATTTGGTCGGACCGGGCAAAGCCAAGGAGCTTTTATTTACCGGTGATTTTATCGATGGCAAGGAGGCCCAGCGTATTGGTTTGGTAAATAAGGCTGTTCCCCTCAAGGAACTGATGCCTGCAAGTCTTGCATTGGCTGACAAAATTGCTTCAAACTCAGCCATTTCAATTAAAATGATTAAAAAAGGCATTCATTTAGCACAAACCGAATTAAACTTGAAAGCATTGATGGATTATGAAATTGAAGCTTGTTTGGCTTGTGTGTCGACCAAAGAGCGACAATCCTCTTTGCAATATTTCGAAAATCGTAAAAGGTAAGCAACCAAATAGGCGGATCTGATGAGTTTAGAAAGAATTTTAAACGCGGAATCTGTAGCAATCATAGGCGCATCCAAGGCCGAAACTAAACGAGGATTTCAAGCCATCAGAACTTTGCGCGATGAAAAGTATGAAGGCCGTATATACCCTGTCAATCCCAAAGAAAAGAACATATTGGGATTCAGATGCTATTCCAAGGTCTCGGATATTGAGGACCAGGTAGATATTGCATTAATAACCACACCCGCCAATTCTATACCGGCCATTTTGGATGATTGTGGGAAAAATGGAGTTGCCGGTGCGGTGATCATTGCCGGAGGCTTTGGCGAGACCGGCGCTGAGGGGAAAAAAATTGAAAATAATATGGTGACCCGCGCCCGCCAGCACAATATTCGCATCATCGGACCCAATACGTCGGGGATGATGAATTTGAAAAAACAGATGAATCTGGTGGGATTGCGCGATACTCCATGCGGTGATATCGCTTTATTATCACAGAGCGGCAACATGGCCCTGACCCTGATGATCGAAGCGAAAATTAAAAGTTTAAAGGGATTTTCCTACTATGTTGGCGTGGGCAACGAAGCCGACATTAAATTTCATGAGTATTTGGAATTTTTCCTTCAGGACAAACAAACACGGGCGATTCTCATGTATGTCGAGGGTATGCGGGACGGCCGTAAATTTCTCCAACAAGCCCACAAAACCACACTCGAAAAGCCGGTCATACTTTTGAAAAGTGGTCGAACCGTAACCGGACGCCGGTCGGTCGGCTCCCATACAGGAGCATTGGCGGGAATTTCCGAAGTATCACGCTCCGCCTTTCAGCGTGCGGGGATTATTATGATTGAAAATTCAGATCAACTGTTCCCGGCGGCCGAAACGCTTTCTAGCTTACCGTCCATTGGCAATAATAAGGTTGCCATTCTTGCTGACGGTGGCGGGCATGCTACCATCGCAGCGGATCTGCTGACCGATTTAGGAGTTGAAATACCTCAATTAAGCCAAAGCACCCAAGCACGGTTAAAACGTCTTTTGCCACCGGCCGCTTCGGTACCTAACCCGGTTGATGTTGCCGGCGGCACCGACGCCGATCCAGCTGTTTTTGCCGAATGTGCCGATATTATCCTCAATGATGCCAATATAGGTGGGCTTTTGATCGTTGGTCTATTTGGCGGTTATGGTATCCGTTTTGCGGAAAGATTGGCATTTCGAGAAGAGGATGCGGCCCACCAAATGGGCAAGATGGTCAAAAATAGAAACAAACCGATCATCTTGCACAGTCTGTATTGTTCGGAAAAACCGCATTCATTGCATCTATTAAGATATTATGGCGTTCCGGTTTATGATTCCTTAGATGTAGCTGCCAAATGCATCGGTGTATTAGCTGAGTATGGCCGGTATTTGGCGCAATATGAAAAAAGAGAACGCTTCGACCTGCTTTGGGGCAACCAATCCCAAACCGAAGCCAAACGCATCATTCGTCAAGCCATTGATGATGATCGATGTTCGTTGTTGGAATATGAGGCCAAACAGATCCTCAATCTGCACGGTATACCTGTTGCCACTGAAATGCTGGCGAAAACGGTCGATGAAGCGGTGCAATTTGCCGAAAGCATCAGCGGCAATGTGGCAATGAAGATTGTTTCACCTGATATATTGCATAAAAGTGATGCTAAAGGCGTACAATTGAATCTGAAAACGGCCGAAGACATCCACACCGCATTTGAGGAAATAATTACTGCTGCCAAGGATTATAAACCTGATGCTGATATCAAAGGTGTTTTAGTCACACCCATGGCCCAGCCTGGAGTGGAAGTTATCATCGGCACCAAAATCGATGATCAATTTGGCCCCATCATCATGTATGGGTTGGGCGGCATAATGGTTGAGATTTTAAAAGATGTATCTTTTCGGGTTCTTCCGATATCGCTTTCTGACGCTGAAAAAATGATTCAAGAAACCAAATCATATCCTATTTTAAGCGGCATCCGTGGCAATCCGAAAAGTGATCAAAAGGCACTTCAACAGGTTTTGGTAAAATGC
>JASJAZ010000146.1 GCA_030066785.1 Desulfobacterales bacterium
GCATAATATTGCCGAAGGTTTTGATTCTGAGACGAATCCAGAATTTATCCGATTTTTAGGGTATGCCAAGCGTTCATGCACAGAAGTCCAAAGTGAACTTTATGTGGCTTTAGACGAAAAATATATATCAGAAGACGAATTTAGCGAAACTTACGAACTCGCCGGTCGAACCCGTGCTGCTATACGCGGGTTTATAAATTACCTGAGAGAGTTCGCAAAACGTAAAACTGCCAACCAATAGCCCAGGGAATCTTATGGGTTTCCCGATCAGGGTTCTATGTCCCTATTCCAGGTTGCCCGGATCGGAACAAATTAACCCTGAACCCAGAACTCTGAACCTGTGAACCTAGAACCCTGAACCTTGCGCCTGAAACCTGACACCCTGCCCCCTGGACCCTGAAACCCGACACCTGAAACCTGGTATCTTTTTCCCGCCAACCCTTGAACCTAGAACCCTGAACCTTTGAACCTAAAACCCTCAGCCCCGAACCTCGAATGTCTCTGATCAATATCGTTTAAAAAAACGCCAAATTTACTTTGGCCGTTTTTGTATGCGGGTGTCCCGGACCAAAATTGCCTAAAAAACTCCTGTAAGCTTGTTCTGCCAGATCCCGCGCCTCGCCGAATTCTCCTAGATCCAAGAGCACCGCCGCCAAATTCAATTGCCTTGTAGCAATTTTAGGATGTCCCGGCCCAAAGGTTTTTTCATCAGATTCCAGGGCCTTACCTAACAGATCGCGCGCCTCTTCAAGCTCGCCCAGCTCAAGCAGCACCAAAGCCAGGACCGATTGTCGTATAGCGATGACAGGATGTCCGGGTTTAAAGCTTTTCTCATCAGATTCCAAGGCCTTGCGCAAAAGATCGCGCGCCTCTTCAAGCTCGCCGATACTCCTAAGCACCTCACCCAAGTTCGATTGGCTGGTGGCAATTCGCGGGTGCCCGGGCTCAAAATGTCCCTCCGAGATTGCCACTGCCTTTCTGCCATGTTTTTCAGCTTCTGCTAATTTACCCTGCTTCCAATAATGCATACAGAGGTAGTTTCTAAGGTTTATGGCTTGCTCAGTCTTTATGGCATGAAAAGAAAGCAACAACTCGGCATGTGGTAAGATTTTTTCTAACTGCCCATAGGCGTATATATCACTATCATCGGTGACACGCGCCATCTCTTGTACCACAGCGCTGCACACACTCTCAAAGAGATTATCCTGGTCAACAGCTGGATCTTTTTTAGTAAAAGTGCCAACAAGATCCCGGCAAATCCTGGTATACGCCGCTTCAAATTTATCATCCGCAGAAACATCTATAGGCTGACACTCCCTGAGAAACCCGGAAAGATATTTTTCGCATGGCTTCAGAAGTAGCAGCTGCAGCTTTCTGCTAAAACTAGCTGGGTCATTCACCAGGACACTCGTGGACTCAATCCGGGGCCATTCGGTGCGGCAAAAATCGGGAGACAGCACAAGAATGATTACCTCGCATTCATCAAGTCCGTTTTCGAGCGCAACTACCTGGTTGGTATTCCAGGTAGTCGATTCTTTATCAAAAAAACAAGCCACATCCTCGTTGGAAAGCCTGTGGTAGAGTTCTTTAACGAAATCTTCATTTTTCCGGCTATAGCTGATAAAAACTTTGCGCATATCTTCTTCTCCGACAATTATCAATTTTCCAGCGATTTTGTGGAGAAGGTAACGGATAAAACCTCTAATGACTTGACCGATAGCGACAATGTTTTGACTTATCGCGTCAAACTCGGTAGCTTGATGCCACTGTCAGGATTGCCCACTATATGAATCATCATTGTGATATTGGTCGGATTTAAAAACCATTTACTATCTGTTTATGCAGTGATGGGCTGTAGAGGAGGATGACGATATGATGTACCCTGCAAATAAGGCCAGTCTATCGCTTATTTTGTGGAATATACTGAAATTATACGGAATCGATCCCGAACCGCTGTTTCAGGAAATGGCTTTAAACCCCGGGCTAATGCGAAAACCTGGGGGACGATATCCAATAGATTCTATGGATATATTATGGCGCAAGGCGTCTGAGGTTATTGGCGATCCCTGCTTTGGCCTCAAAGCGGCGGAGGTATGGCATCCTTCGAATTTCGGGGCCTTGGGGTATGCCATGCTTGCAAGCAACACTTTAAGGACATCCCTTGAAAGGCTGGTTCGCTATCTTGGTTTTCTCTCGGATGAAGATTTCATGAAGTTGGACGACACGGAAGAAGGACTCCGGCTCACTTTGGTTTTGAGCCATAGAAGTATTGATAAGTCGGAACAAAATGACGCGGTGCTCGCTGTTACATTGAGGATGTGTCGTATAAACTATGTAGAAGATTTAGCACCCGTATCAGTGACCCTGGTACATCCCAAGTCTTCCTGTTCTCCTAAATACTTTGAATATTTTCGCTCTCCAGTTTTATTTGAAGCTTCCACTTACAGCTTCACATTACCAATTCAAGCGGTGGATAAAATACTGCCGGGTTCCAACCCTCAACTTGCCAAGCTCAATGATCAGGTAATGATTGAGTATCTGGCCAAGCTGGATCAAGATCATATTGTCCAGAAGGTTAAAGCAGCGATCATCGATCAACTCCCTTCCGGCAGTGTTACCGATGAAACGGTGGCCCAGAAACTGTATATGAGCTCCCGCAAGTTGCAACGCCATCTTCAAAAAGCGGGAACGACTTTCAACGCGCTTTTAAATGAGGTCCGTCTGGATTTGGCCCAAAAGTATTTAACAGAAGAACATAATAGCATTACCGAGATCGCATTTTTACTCGGTTTTTCAGAATCCAGTGCCTTTTCCAGGGCGTTCAAGCGATGGATGGGCGTATCACCGGCAACATATCGCAAGGCGGCCTGATTTTTTTTATTTATGGTCGGTACTCAGTTAGGTAGCCCTTAGGTTCCCTGATACGGGTTCTGGGTTCAGGGGTTCTGGGTTGGAAGGTTCTGGGTTCTGGGTTGGAAGGTTCCCGGTTCGGGGTTTACCGATTTTATCTCTTTTTAGCCTTTTAGCTCGGAATTTAGAACCCTGAACCTAGAACCCTGAACCTAGAACCCTGAACCTAGAACCCTGAACCTAGAACCCTGAAACCTGACCACCGACACCTGAAACCAAGGATTTTGAACCCCGATCCCCGACAACTGACATCTTTTTTTTGCCTAAAACCCACAACCCAGAACCTAGAACGCCGAACCTAGAACCTTGGAACCTGACCCCCGACACCTGAAACCTTGATATTGGTAATCATAAATTTTTATATCTCGCTATCAGTCATCATCCGAAACGATTAGACGTGTCTGGCGGGCCTTCAGGAACTCGGCCTTTGAATCCCCAGTTTTTTCATACGTGACTGCAGGGTGGATCGCTTAAGGCCGAGGCGTTCGGCCGCGCCGTCTTTACCGCGAACCTTCCAACCACACGCTTCCAGCACACTCACGATATGAGCGCGTTCAACTTCTTCAAGTTTTGCGCTCTGGCGCACCCGGCTCCGGGTGATGGCAGGCGTGGAGTTTTGGTCAATTGGCAAGTCCGCGATCAGTTCCAAGCTCGCGCCGGGTGAGAGTATCATGGCACGCTCCACAACATTCCGGAGTTCACGTACATTACCTGGCCAATCATAAGCCGTTAAGGCATCCATTACCGTAGAAGAAATGGATTCGATTGTTTTGCCGAGCCGCGGCTGCAGCGTCGTGATGAAAAACCAGACGAGCATGGAAATGTCTCCACGACGTTCACGCAAAGGGGGCATGTAGATGGGAATAACTCCCAATCGGTAGTATAAATCCGCCCGGAACGCCCCTTGCTTTATCAGCGCATCCAGATCCCGATTTGTTGCCGCAATAACCCGTGTATCCGCGGTTCGCGTAATCGATGACCCGATCCGCTCAAATTCTTGATCCTGCAGGACTCTGAGCAGCTTGGCCTGCAGCTCGATCGGCAGATCACCGATCTCGTCCAGAAAAATTGTTCCACCGTCCGCCAATTCGAAGCGGCCGATTTTGTTTTCGATGGCACCGGTGAAAGACCCTTTTTCATGGCCGAAAAACTCGCTCTCGATCAGGGTGGCCGGAAGTGCCGCACAATTCACATTGATCAGGGGACGATCTTTACGCCCGCTCAAATGATGGATCCTGCGAGCAATGAGCCCCTTGCCGGTTCCGGTTTCACCCAGGATCAGGACCGTTGAATCCGTCGGAGCAACATGATCCACCTGCTGAAGAACCTTTTGGAATGCATGGCTCTTGCCGATGAGTTCATTATCTTCGAACGAAATCCTAAGCTCCTCCTTTAACGTTAAGTTCTCTGCTTCAAGGCGATACTTGAGTTTGCGGATCTCATCGTAGGCTTGCTTTAGCGCATGGTTCGCATGCTGGCGTTGGTTGATCTCAGATTCCAGTGCTTTGTTTGCGACCGTCAACTCAGCCGTGCGTTTGGCAACGAGGTCCTCAAGGTGCAACTGGAAGTTGTGCAGAGCTAGATGTATTCGTACCCGGGCCAGGATTTCCGCCTCCTGAAATGGCTTGGAAATAAAATCCACCCCTCCGGCCTCAAAGCCCTGCACCCGGTCCTGCACATCTTGCAGCGCACTTACGAATATGATTGGGATATCGCTCGTCTGCGTCTCCTGCTTCAGGTGCCGGCAAACCTCAAATCCATTCATCTCCGGCATGCTCACATCCAGCAGGATCAGGCTCGGAGGCTTCGCCATCGCTGATTCAATGGCCAATTTTGGCTGCCTAATTGATCGCAGGGACTGGTAGCCAGCATCGGATAAAACCTGAGTCAGCAACTGCAGGTTTGGAATTTCGTCATCAACGATGAGGATGTCGCTAGTGAGGCTTGTGGCATTTAGGTTACCAGGCATAGGTGATTCCGTTCAGGGTTGTGGGTTCTAGGTTCTGGGTTGTGGGTTCTAGGTTCTGGGTTGTGGGTTCTAGGTTAAAAAAAGATATCAGGGTTCAGGGCTCAAAATCCTTGGTTTCTGGTGTCAGGTGTCGGGTTTCAGGGTTGCAAGGTTCTGGGTTCTGGGTTCTATCTTCCGAGTTCAAAGGTTAATAAAATATAAAATCGGTAAACCCCGAACCGGGAACCTTCAAGTTGTTCTGGATTATTAGTTTGCAGTTTTGCGTTTGGGATACTCTCTCAGATATTTTATGCAGCCGCGTATAGCGGCGCGGGTTCGACCGGCGAGTTCGTAGGTTTCGCTAAACTCATCTTTAGATATATATTTTTCGTCTAAAGCCACATAGAGTTCACTCTGAACGTCCGTACACGATCGCTTGGCATAACCTAAAAATCGGATAAGTTCGGGATTCGTCTCAGAATCAAAATCTTCGGCAATATTATGCATCGATGATCCGGCAGCATTTTGGATCTGATGCTTTAACCCAAAGTCTTTCGAAAATTTTGGTTTTTTTCGTTAGTCTATACATTTTCCGCGTTAATCCGCGTGCCAGTTGCCAAGCCTCAATATCTTCAAACCTCTCAATCCGCTTTGTTAGTCTCTTAACTTCTTTAAAAATTCTCAGTTCCAGAATGGCTGAAGTGGAAGGTTATCAACCTGGAACCCAAAACCTTCCAACCCAGAACCTAGAACCCAGTAACCTGAACACTGAAAACTCCAATAACCCTGAACCTTGGAACCTAAAACCCATAACCTTTCAACCCACCTCCCCCAGCAGCTCACGGATGCGTTCGATCTCGAAACTCTCAACGAGCATCCGCAGGCTTTTGGCCGTTTCGGGGGCATGCTCCCGGATGCGATCGATTACCGCCAGGACGGCCGTTCTGTTCGCCACCAGGGTGGTCTCGTCCAGATCCTTTTGTAATTCCGGGGGCAGGTCGGCCAGCATGGCAGGGGTAAGCTTGACAGCATCTGTGGAAGCCGCAGCATCGTCGAGTCGCTCATAGGCGTATTCCACACCCAGAAAGCGTGCCAGAACCTCAAAGATCTCATGTACCTGAAACGGTTTGAAGACAATATCGTCGCAGCCCGCAGCCAGGATTTCCGGCCGCTGGTTACTGAAAACGCTGGCCGTAATGGCGACAATGGGAAGTTCATCGCCTCCCGGCTGCAGCCGGATTTGCCGCACGGCTTCATAGCCGTCCATGACCGGCATGCGCATATCCATCCAGATAAAGTCCGGGGCCTCTTTTTCAAATACTTCCAGCGCTTCTTTGCCATTTCCCGCTTCAAGGATCACAAAGCCGACTTCTTGGAGCAGGGTCTTCAGCAAAAGCCGGTTTTCGGCATGGTCATCAGCGATCAAAATGCACCGGGGCACCTGCCCCGGTGCCAGACCAATGACCTTCGGGATGGTTTCACGGGTTTTTTGGACATCGGCTGCTTTGACAATTTCCGCCGGCAGTCGCACCCGAAATAGAGCGCCTTTTTCCGCCGCGCTCTCCAATTCGATGCTGCCACCCATAATATCTGCAAGGTTCTTACAGATGGAAAGCCCGAGACCGGTGCCGGCCTGCGCCGACAGGCCTTGTACCTGCACAAACGGTTTGAAGATCTCCTTCTGTCTGTCGGGGTCGATCCCCGGGCCCGTGTCCTCGACCTCCAACACCATCCGACAATGTTCGGGTGTTTCCGGCAGCAATTCGGTGGCCGCCCGCAGGGTAACACCACCTTCGCTGGTAAACTTGACCGCGTTGCCCAGCAGGTTGATAAGAATCTGGCGAAGCTTCCCGGCGTCGGCGTTTACGTATAGCGAGGTCACCGAATCAGTTTCCAGTGTGAAGGCGAGCCCCTTCTCACCGGCCCGAGAGCGAATCATCACGCCGATCTCCTGCAGCAGGGAAACCAGGTCGAAGGGGGCCTTTTCCACTTCAATGCGGCCCGCCTCAATCTTGGAAAGATCTAAAATATCGTTGATCATGGAAAGCAGATGCTCACCGGATTTGTTGATAACCGCCAGTTTTTTCCTCTGGTCTGGCGTGGCAGCTGAATCGCGGCCAAGCATGGATGAGAAGCCAAGAATGGCATTCATCGGTGTGCGTAGCTCATGGCTCATATTGGCCAGAAAGATGCTTTTGGCCTGATTTGCTAATTCAGCTGCTTCCTTGGCTGCCTGCAGCTCTTTTTGTGCCGCTTTTTTTTCGCGGATATCCCGGATAAAGGCTAAAAAAAACTCGGTTCCCTTATAATTGAGAGATCTGGCGGAAATCTCCACCGGGAACGAGGATCCGTCCTTGCACTGCCAAATCGATTCAAAGGTCATCTGTCCTTTTTGTCGCAGTTCTTTTTTAAAATCTGGCCAGGCTTCTTGATTATAGACCGGATCAAAGTCGAAGACTGACAGCTTCATCATCTCTTCCTGACTGTAGCCAAGCATTTTGCCGCCTTCCTTGTTTGAATATACCATACTAGAATTCTCGGCGAGCAGCCACTGGATGGCATCCGGTGCATTATCAAAGGCAAACTTTGTAAACGTCAGCTCCCGGTTGACGGCTTCAGTTTTTTCTTTGGCTTTTTGTAAGCTTATATTGGAAAGCACCCTTTCTGTTTCATCAAAATGAAGGCCAGTCAAAGCTTCCGGTTCGCTTTCACTGTTCCGGATAATATTGGCATTCGCCCATATATGCCGTATTTCGCCGTCCGGCCGAATAATACGGTAGCGAATATCGATGGAGTTTCCGGATATGAACTGATCCTCTATCTTCTTTTTAATATCCGCAAGATCCTCAGGGTGCACCAGCTTTTCCCAACTTTCATAATTTTGGCCGAACGTCTTTTCATCGATACCAAAAATATCCATTGATCGCTGGTCCCACGTTAAGTGGTTCCGAGGCATGTCCAGAAACATTGTTCCAGCCCGGGCGGCTGCAATTGCCATATCAGCCGCTTTTTTGGCCTGCTTACGTTGCTCCACCTCCACTACCAGTCGCCTGTTCGAATTAAAGATTATCGTCACGATGCTGCCTGCAATCAGGATGATCGACAGGCCGATTGCAAAGACTGGCTGCCAGTCGGTCTGTTTTTGAAAGCGAATATCGACCCATTTCTCTTTAATGATCTGTTTTTCACGTTGGGAAATAGAGGCGAGGATTTTATCCAGGATCGGAATAAGCTCGGGCCAGTCTTTGCGCACTCCAAAGGAAAGTTCGTAAACATAGGGCGCGGTGGTAGTCACCGTCAGTCGCTTCAGATCCAGTTTTTTCTTGGCCAGGCTGACCGCGGCGGCATTTTCGATCAGCGCATCCGCTTTACCATTATCAACCGCCCGCAAAGCTTCGTCGAGTGTCTCAACAAGAAATAGCGCTAGATTGGGGTAATCCCGCCTCAGGTAATCCTGCGTGATGTAGCCTTCGACCACCGCAATGGTTTTACCCTGCAGGTCCTCAATCCCTTCGGTGACCGGTGCGTCATCTCGCGTGACGATGACCAGCGGCAATTTGAGAAAGGGCTCTGTGAACAGCAAATATTCGGTACGCTCTTCGCTTTTGGCAATGGCCGAAATGATATCGATGTTGCCCTGCCGGGCCTGTTGCAAAACCTCAGCCCAGGAATTACTCCGGATCGCATCAAAACGGGTGCCCATTTTCTCTGATAGGATTCGGATACTGTCAGCGGTAATCCCAGCAAGCTTGCCATCCGCATCAAAATATTCCACCGGTGCCCAGTTTGGATCGACGCCCAACCGCATGGCCGGGTGTTTGGCCAGCCAGACTTTTTCGGCGTCGGTTAACTGCGTCTCTGCCTTCGGTTGAGGTACCGCAGGCCATATCCACCTGTTTAAAATTTCCAGCCTCTCTGCCGGAGTAATAGCCGCGAGTCCCTTGTTGATAATTGAAGCCAGCTCAGGGTAGTCGTTGCGTACACCGAATGTGATCCTGTCTGCCCCTTTGTTAGCGTATACGCCTGCCAGATGCAGGTTGTAGAGCCCTTTATTCGCTATGGTATGCCGAGCAATTGCTGATCCGGCCAGGGTCGCATCGGCTTTTCCAGTCGAAACATCCAGCAATGTATCTTCAGGACGGTCCACTAATTTCAGGGTTGCGGTGGGGAATTTCTCGCGGATTTCCTCAACGAACCATGAGTCTGCATCCTGTGAGATGATTTTTCCCGCCAGATCATCGCGGCCCTGAAAACGCTCGTCGTTTTTGCGGGCAACAATATAAACGGGCAGGTTAAAATACTGGCGTGAAAAGATAAACCACTTTTTTCTGAAGGGTTTGATCGCCATCGAAGCAACGACATCGATCTCTTTGTCCTGCCCTCGCCTATAGATGTTACGCCACGTATCCAAGTTAACGTTGAACTTTAATCCGACCTTTTTGGCCACCAGTTCGAAGATGTCGATTGAGATACCCACCAGACGCCCGGATGAATCCAAAAAACTATAAGGGGGCCAACCCGGAATATAACCTACCGTGATCTCTTGGTGATCCGCGAGCCAGGCTTTCTCCGCCGATGTCAAGTCCAGCGAGGCCTGTTGCGTGTCGCCCAGGTCGGGGGCCCACTTGCGGGCGATGGCGATCCGCTCGGAAGCGTCGATCGTTTGGAGCCCTTTCTTGATAATCGAATGCAGCAGGGGCCAGTCTTTACGAATGCCCATGGCCATGGCCCCGCTGCCGCCGATATCCGACGGACCGGCCACCTTGAGATTGAGCAGATTGTGCTCTTCGATATGATAGCTGAACACGGTCAAGTTGCCCTGGCAGGCATCGGCCTGGCCCGTGGCCACCCGCTTCAGCTTCTCGAGGGGATTGCCTACCACCACCTGCCGGATCGAGGGATAATCCCGGCTCAGATCCTCGATTTCGGAATAGCCTTCCGAAACCGCCATGGTTTTACCTTTGAGATCCGCAATGCCCGTGACGGCCGGGTGCTCGTGGCGGGTAATAACCACCTGGGGATGATGAAGATATTCTCCCGTATAGCGCAGAAAATTGCGCCGCTCGACAGTATCCGTGATCACCGGAATCAGGTCGATCGTTCCGTTTCGGGCCCCTTCCTGGACTTGCGCCCAGGTCAGTCCCGTAAGAATCTTGAAGTTAAGACCGGTGTTTTCCCCGACGCGGCGCAGATAATCCGCCCCCAGTCCCTCGAAGCCTCCCTTGTCGTCGACGATTTGGAAGGGCGGATAGTGATGCACTCCCACCCGGATCACGGGATGGCCGGCAATCCAGGATTTCTCCTCATCGCTCAGTCCGACAACCGGCTTTTTATCGACGGCTATATTCTGCGCACCGGTTAGATCAACGTTTAATCCCAGGATAAAGATAAAAACCGTCAGGAAGCTAATGGATCTGGTTTTAAGTAGGATGTTCATTAAGATATTTGTTCACTTTCTGGGTTCAGAGGTTCTGGGTTGTGGGTTGTGGGTTAGGAGTTCGGGGTTCAGAAGTTCTGAGTTTAAGTGTTCTGGATTATTTGTTCAAATGATTTGAATTCAGTTAACCCTGAACCTAGAACCTGGAACGGAGAACCTTTAAACGGTTCTGGATTATTAGTTAGCAGTTTTGCGTTTGGCATACTCTCTCAGACATTTTATGAACCCGCGTATAGCGGCGCGGGTTCGACCGGCGAGTTCGTAGGTTTCGCTAAACTCATCTTTAGATATATATTTTTCGTCTAAAGCCACATAAAGTTCACTTTGGACTTCTGTGCATGAACGCTTGGCATACCCTAAAAATCGGATAAATTCTGGATTCGTCTCAGAATCAAAACCTTCGGCAATATTATGCATCG